>NZ_JBEOTA010000021.1:0-165993 GCF_040303265.1 Streptomyces sp. NPDC096040 | reverse complement strand
ACAGTCCGCCCCCAACACAGGCCCCACCCACCCCTGGTGGGCGAGCGTCACGAATGTCCCACAACCACACTCAGCGACTTCGCCAACGGAATCAGGGCTGGGTTTTGCGGGTGTGGTCCGGGATGCGCGGGATTGGGAGCCCGTGCGGGGTGCGGGTTGCGTGGGACTGAGTCCACGGGTGCGTCGGCGGGCCGCTACCGTGTGCGCCCGTGACCGCAACCCTCATCTGGACGCTCTGGATCCTCGCCGCCCTTGTCGCGACCGGCCTCTACCTGAGCTGGACCGCGGGGCGGCTCGACCGGCTGCACGCGCGTATCGACGCCGCTCGCGCCGCCCTCGACGCCCAGCTGCTGCGGCGCGCCTCCATCGCCCAGGAGCTGGCGACCTCGGGAGTGCTGGATCCCGCCGCGTCGATCGTGCTGTACGAGGCCGCGCACGCCGCCCGGCAGGCCGAGGAGGACCAGCGGGAGGTCGCCGAGAGCGACCTCAGCCAGGCCCTGCGTGCGGTGTTCGAGCATCCGCAGCAGGTCGAGGAGGTCCGTGCGGCCCCCGGCGGCGAGGCCGCGACGGGCGAGCTGGCCGAGGCCGTGCGCCGGGTGCCGATGGCCCGCCGCTTCCACAACGACGCAGTCGGCGCGGCCCGCCGGCTGCGCGAGCACCGCAAGGTCCGCTGGTTCCGGCTGGCCGGATACGCCCCCTTCCCGATGGCCTTCGAAATGGACGACGAGCCGCCCGCCGCACTGGTGGACCGGGGCGCCGGATCCGCCTCCTGAGCTGGGGCCGGCCGACCCGGGCAGGCCAAAAGGAGCCACCGGCTGGCCATTGGCCCTTGCTGTGGACTGGTCCACTCACGTTTCCTCGGTATTTGCAGAAACCCTCTTTCACCCAGTGAGGTCACCCGTGTCCACCACCGAGAACCAGGCCCCCGAGACCGGCACCGCCCGCGTGAAGCGCGGCATGGCGGAGCAGCTCAAGGGCGGCGTGATCATGGACGTCGTCACACCGGAGCAGGCGAAGATCGCCGAGGACGCGGGTGCCGTCGCCGTCATGGCCCTCGAGCGGGTCCCGGCCGACATCCGCAAGGACGGCGGAGTGGCCCGGATGTCCGACCCGGACATGATCGAGGGCATCATCGACGCGGTCTCCATCCCGGTCATGGCCAAGTCCCGGATCGGCCACTTCGTCGAGGCCCAGGTCCTCCAGTCGCTCGGCGTCGACTACATCGACGAGTCCGAGGTCCTCACCCCGGCCGACGAGGTCAACCACTCCGACAAGTGGGCCTTCACCACCCCCTTCGTCTGCGGCGCCACCAACCTCGGTGAGGCCCTGCGCCGGATCGCCGAGGGCGCGGCCATGATCCGCTCCAAGGGCGAGGCCGGCACCGGCAACGTCGTCGAGGCCGTCCGTCACCTGCGCCAGATCAAGGGCGAGATCGCCAAGCTCCGCGGTTGCGACAACAACGAGCTGTACGCCGCCGCCAAGGAGCTGCGCGCCCCCTACGAGCTGGTCAAGGAGGTCGCCGAGCTCGGCAAGCTCCCGGTGGTGCTGTTCTCCGCCGGCGGTGTCGCCACCCCGGCCGACGCGGCCCTGATGCGCCAGCTCGGCGCCGAGGGCGTCTTCGTCGGCTCCGGCATCTTCAAGTCGGGCGACCCGGCCAAGCGCGCCGCCGCCATCGTCAAGGCGACCACCTTCTACGACGACCCGAAGATCATCGCCGAGGCGTCCCGCAACCTCGGCGAGGCCATGGTCGGCATCAACTGCGACACCCTCCCCGAGACCGAGCGCTACGCGAACCGGGGCTGGTGATGACCACTCCCGTGGTCGGCGTGCTCGCGCTCCAGGGCGACGTACGGGAGCACCTCGTCGCCCTGGCCGCGGCCGACGCCGTGGCCAGGCCGGTCAGGCGCGCCGAGGAACTCGCGGAGGTGGACGGCCTGGTCATCCCGGGCGGCGAGTCCACCACCATCTCCAAGCTGGCCGTCCTGTTCGGCGTGATGGAGCCCCTCCGTGCGCGTGTGCGGGCCGGAATGCCCGTCTACGGCACCTGCGCGGGCATGATCATGCTCGCCGACAAGATCCTCGACCCGCGCTCGGGCCAGGAGACGATCGGCGGCATCGACATGATCGTGCGCCGCAACGCCTTCGGACGGCAGAACGAGTCGTTCGAGGCGGCGGTCGACGTGCGCGGGATTGACGGCGATCCTGTAGAGGGCGTGTTCATCCGTGCCCCCTGGGTCGAGTCGGTCGGTGCCGAGGCCGAGGTGCTCGCCGAGCACGACGGCCACATCGTCGCGGTCCGCCAGGGCAACGCGCTCGCCACGTCGTTCCACCCGGAACTCACCGGCGACCACCGTGTGCACTCCCTGTTCGTCGACATGGTGCACGCGAACCGGGCGACGGAGTCCTAGTAGGATCTCTGGCGTTCGTTGCAGAGATGGGTTACGCGAAGGAGACAGGCAGATGTCCGGCCACTCTAAATGGGCCACGACGAAGCACAAGAAGGCCGTGATCGACGCCAAGCGCGGCAAGCTCTTCGCGAAGCTGATCAAGAACATCGAAGTCGCGGCGCGCATGGGTGGCGTGGATCTCGAAGGAAACCCGACGCTGTACGACGCCGTCCAGAAGGCCAAGAAGCAGTCGGTTCCGAACAAGAACATCGACTCCGCGATCAAGCGTGGCGGTGGCCTCGAGGCCGGCGGTGCCGAATACGAGACGATCATGTACGAGGGCTACGGCCCGAACGGCGTCGCCGTGCTCATCGAGTGCCTCACCGACAACCGCAACCGCGCCGCCTCCGACGTGCGCGTGGCGATGACCCGCAACGGCGGCAACATGGCCGACCCGGGCTCGGTGTCGTACCTGTTCAACCGCAAGGGCGTCGTGATCGTCCCCAAGGGCGAGCTGACCGAGGACGACGTCCTGGGCGCGGTGCTCGACGCGGGCGCCGAGGAGGTCAACGACCTGGGCGAGTCCTTCGAGGTGCTCAGCGAGGCCACCGACATGGTCGCGGTCCGCACCGCCCTTCAGGAGGCCGGGATCGACTACGACTCCGCCGAGGCCAACTTCGTCCCGACCATGCAGGTCGAGCTGGACGAGGAGGGCGCCCGGAAGATCTTCAAGCTGATCGACGCCCTTGAGGACAGCGACGACGTGCAGAACGTCTTCGCCAACTTCGACGTCAGCGACGAGGTCATGGAGAAGGTCGACGCGTAACGCGGCCGCGGGCCGAGCGGTTTCGGCGGGCCGGTGGGACACGTCCCACCGGCCCGCCGCTGTTGTCGGTGGCAGCGGATAGCCTGCACGAACTGGGGGTACCGCCCAGCGGTGGCTCGGGGAGAACGACGGGAGGGGCGCGGTGCGAGTACTCGGGGTGGACCCGGGACTGACCCGATGCGGTGTCGGGGTCGTCGAGGGGGTCGCCGGGCGGCCGCTGACCATGGTCGGCGTCGGTGTCGTGCGTACGCCCGTGGACACTGAGCTCGGCCCTCGCCTCGTCGCCATCGAGCAGGGCATCGAGCAGTGGCTGGACGAGCACCGGCCCGAATACGTCGCCGTGGAGCGCGTGTTCAGCCAGCACAACGTACGGACCGTGATGGGCACCGCACAGGCCAGTGCCGTCGCCATGCTGTGCGCCGCCCGCCGGGGCATCCCGGTAGCCCTGCACACCCCCAGCGAGGTCAAGGCCGCAGTCACCGGCTCCGGGCGCGCCGACAAGGCCCAGGTCGGCGCCATGGTCACCCGGCTGCTCAGACTGAGCGCCCCGCCCAGGCCGGCCGACGCCGCCGACGCCCTCGCGCTCGCCATCTGCCACATCTGGCGTGCCCCCGCCCAGAACCGACTCCAGCAGGCCGTCGCCCTGCACGCAGCCAACGCAACGAAAGGCCGTACGGCATGATCGCCTTCGTGAGCGGCCCGGTCGCCGCCCTCGCCCCGGACTCCGCGGTCGTCGAGGTGGGTGGGATCGGCATCGCCGTCCAGTGCGCTCCCAACACCCTGTCCGGGCTGCGGATGGGCCAGCAGACCAAGCTCGCCACCTCTCTCGTCGTACGGGAGGACTCGCTCACCCTGTACGGCTTCGCCGACGACGACGAGCGGCAGACCTTCGAACTGCTGCAGACGGCGAGCGGCGTCGGGCCCCGGCTCGCCCAGGCCATGCTGGCGGTGCACAGCCCCGACGCCCTGCGCCGGGCCGTCGCCACCGGCGACGAGAAGGCTCTCGTCGCTGTCCCCGGCATCGGCAAGAAGGGCGCCCAGAAGCTGCTCCTCGAGTTGAAGGACCGGCTCGGCGAGCCCCTCGGCGCCCCCGCGATCGGCGCACCCGTCAGCCAGGGCTGGCGGGACCAGCTGCACGCCGCGCTGATCGGCCTCGGCTACGCGACCCGGGAGGCCGAGGAGGCCGTCACCGCCGTCGCCCCGCAGGCCGAGGCCGCCGGGGGCACCCCTCAGGTCGGCCAGCTGCTCAAGGCGGCCCTGCAGACCCTCAACCGCGCCCGCTGACCCCACCACCGCTGAGGCACATCACTTATGAACTGGGACGACACGACCGACACCGGCGCCGACTCGGAGCGGCTGGTGGGTGCTGTCGCCGACCGTGAGGACCAGGCCGTCGAGGCCGCCCTGCGTCCCAAGGACCTCGGCGAGTTCATCGGCCAGGAGAAGGTCCGCGAGCAGCTCGACCTGGTCCTGCGGGCCGCACGCGCGCGAGGCGCCACCGCCGACCATGTGCTGCTCTCCGGCGCGCCAGGCCTGGGCAAGACCACCCTCTCCATGATCATCGCGGCGGAGATGGGCGCGCCCATCCGCATCACCTCGGGCCCCGCCATCCAGCACGCCGGCGACCTGGCCGCGATCCTCTCCTCCCTCCAGGAAGGCGAGGTCCTCTTCCTCGACGAGATCCACCGCATGTCCCGGCCCGCCGAGGAGATGCTGTACATGGCGATGGAGGACTTCCGGGTAGACGTCATCGTCGGCAAGGGCCCGGGCGCGACCGCCATCCCCCTGGAGCTGCCCCCGTTCACCCTGGTCGGCGCCACCACCCGCGCGGGACTGCTGCCCCCACCGCTGCGCGACCGTTTCGGTTTCACCGCGCACATGGAGTTCTACGAGCCGCGGGAACTGGAGCGGGTGGTACACCGCTCGGCGAAACTCCTAGACGTCGAGATCGATCCGGCCGGCGCCGCCGAGATCGCCGGCCGCTCTCGTGGCACGCCCCGGATCGCCAACCGGCTGCTCCGCCGCGTCCGCGACTACGCGCAGGTCAAGGCGGACGGGCTGATCACACGCGAGATCGCGCACGCCGCGCTGGCCGTCTACGAGGTGGACGAGCGTGGCCTCGACCGCCTCGACCGCGCGGTCCTGGAGGCCCTGCTCAAGCTGTTCGGCGGCGGCCCGGTCGGCCTGTCCACGCTCGCCGTCGCGGTGGGGGAGGAGCGCGAGACGGTCGAGGAGGTCGCCGAGCCCTTCCTGGTCCGCGAGGGCCTGCTCGCCCGCACCCCGCGCGGCCGGGTCGCCACGCCCGCCGCCTGGGCACACCTGGGCCTGACCGCCCCACGGGGGACGGGACCCGGCCAACAGGACCTGTTCGGCACGTGACACCGGGCGGACGCCCGAACGCCGGCGCGCATCCCACCGCAGACCGCCTTCGCGCCTTCCGTGGGATGTGTCCCGCCTCTCCAATACCCCTGACCGCCGGTCTCCCGCCGCCCGCCCCGCCCGGCCCGTGGGCAGACGTGATCTCTTCGTGACGGCGGGGCATTGGCGGGCGCAGGAACCCAGGTGCCATGCTGAGCGTTGTTCCATGCGCGCGGACTCGCTTAGACTCCGCCGATGCTGCCCTTCGCGGGCGGCGCCGACCACACCCCCATCATCCAGGCCGCTCACTGCCGCGGCTGCGCGAAGGAAATTCCGTCTCGTGAATACCTTGCCTCTTCTCTTCTTCATCGTCCTTATCGCGGCCATGTTCCTGATGACGCGTTCCAACAGGAAGCGCCAGCAGCAGGCCAAGCAGATGCGGAACGAGATGCAGCCCGGCAGTGGCGTCCGCACCATCGGGGGCATGTACGCGACGGTCAAGGAAGTCAACGAGGACACGGTCCTCCTCGACGCCGGCCCGGGCATCGACCTCCTCTTCGCGAAGAACGCGATCGGCGCGGTCCTCACGGACGACGAGTACAACCGCATCGTGCACGGCATCGAGCACGACCTGAAGTCCGACACCGCCATCGTCCCGGACGACGCCTCCTCCCTCACCGAGACCGACGACGAGCCCGCCGGCGCTGCCGCCGCCTCCGGCGACAAGGCCGTCGACTTCGGAAAGAAGGACGTGGCCGAGGAGAAGGCCGACGAGAAGGCCGAGGACACGGTGGAGGACAAGGCCGAGGAGGCGGAGCCCACCGAGGCGAAGGCCGACGAAGAGCCGAAGAAGACCGACGGCGACTCCGACGTGAAGTAGCCGTGTCCCGGGGAGCACGGCGCGCATCACGCGCGCCGGCCGCGCCCCGGGCGCGTCTGTTTCCCGGACGGGATCCCGACACCATGTCATGGCCGACCGCACCGACCAGGCGCGCGGCGGCCCGAGAGGGAGTACGAGAAGGTGGCAGCACCTAAGAGGGGCCGGAGCGCGAGCGCTCAGAGCAAGCCAGGACGCTCGCTGGCCCTCATCCTGATCGCCATCGTGGCGCTCACCGGGGGAATGTTCGCCTCCGGAAACACCACTCCGCGTCTCGGTATCGACCTGGCCGGTGGTACGAGCATCACGCTTCAGGCGAAGAACGAGCCGGGCCAGCCCAACGCGATCAACAAGACCAACATGGACACCGCGGTCTCCATCATGAACCGCCGTGTCAACGGTCTGGGTGTGTCTGAAACGGAGGTTCAGACCCAGGGCACCAGCAACATCATCGTCAACATCCCCAAGGGCACGAACTCCGAAGAGGCCCGCAAGCAGGTCGGCACCACCGCGAAGCTGTACTTCCGCCCGGTCCTGGCCCAGGAGGCCAGTGCCGGCGCCGCGTCCAGCGCCTCCCCGAGTGCGTCCTCCAGCGGCAGCTCCAGCGCCTCCCCGAGCCCGTCGAGCAGCGCGTCGGCGTCCGAGAAGGCGACCGGGTCGTCCTCCGCCTCGCCGTCGTCGTCCGCCACCTCCCAGGGCCGCGCCGTCACGGACGCCCTGAAGGCCGGCTCCACGCCTTCCTCCTCGGCCTCCGCGAGTTCGTCCGCGAGCCCCTCCGCCTCCTCCTCGGCGTCCGCGAGCGCCTCCGCCGCGGCCTCGAAGCTCGAGGCCGAGTACACCGCGCTGGACTGCTCCAAGGCCGCGCAGCGCGCCAAGGCCGGCAAGACCGCCAAGCCGAGCGACTCCACGGTGGCCTGCGGCCAGGTCTCCGGCGTCTGGTACAAGTACGTGCTCGGCCCGGCCGCCGTCAACGGCACCGACGTCAAGAAGGCCCAGGCCGTCTTCAACACGCAGAGCGCGGCCGGCTGGCAGGTCCAGATGACCTTCACCTCCGGCGGCGGCAAGAAGTTCGCCGACGTGACCGGCGAGCTCGCCAAGAACTCCCAGCCGCCGCAGAACGAGTTCGGCATCGTCCTCGACGGCGAGGTCGTCTCCAGCCCGACCGTGAGCCAGGCCATCACCGGCGGCCAGGCGGAGATCTCGGGCAGCTTCACCCAGACGGAGGCCCAGAGCCTCGCCAACATGCTGTCGTACGGCGCGCTCCCGCTCTCCTTCAAGACGCAGAGCGTCACCACCGTCACCGCCGCCCTCGGCGGCGACCAGCTGCACGCCGGTCTGCTGGCCGGTGCCGTCGGTCTCGCGCTCGTCGTGATCTACCTGGTGGCCTTCTACCGCGGTCTGTCGCTTGTCGCGATCCCCTCGCTGCTGGTGTCCGCGATCCTCACCTACACGATCATGTCGCTGCTCGGCCCCACCATCCACTTCGCGCTGAACCTGCCGGCCGTCTGCGGTGCGATCGTCGCGATCGGCATCACAGCGGACTCGTTCATCGTGTTCTTCGAACGCATCCGGGACGAGATCCGCGAGGGCCGCACACTGCGCCCCGCCGTCGAGCGGGCCTGGCCGCGCGCCCGGCGCACCATCCTGGTCTCCGACTTCGTGTCGTTCCTGGCCGCCGCCGTGCTGTTCATCGTGACCGTCGGCAAGGTCCAGGGCTTCGCGTTCACCCTCGGTCTGACCACCGTGCTCGACGTGGTCGTCGTCTTCTTCTTCACCAAGCCGCTGATGACGCTCCTCGCCCGGCGTAAGTTCTTCGCGAGCGGCCACAAGTGGTCCGGGCTCGACCCGAAGGGCCTGGGCGCCAAGGCGCCGCTGCGCCGTACCCGCCGTCCCGCCGGTCCTGCCGCCGGCCCTGTCGATCCGAAGGAAGCGTGAGCGATGTCGAAACTCGGCAACCTCGGCGCCCGACTCCACCGCGGCGAGATCAGCTACGACTTCGTCGGCAAGCGCAAGATCTGGTACGGCATCTCCATCCTGATCACCATCACGGCCATCGTCGGCCTGGCGGTGCGCGGCCTGAACATGGGCATCGACTTCCAGGGCGGCGCCGTCTTCACCACCTCGAAGACCAGTGTCTCGGTGGCCCAGGCGGAGACCTACGCGTCGCAGGCCTCCGGCCACGAGGCGGTCGTGCAGAAGCTCGGCACGGGCGGTCTGCGCATCCAGATCGCCGGCATGGACACCGCGAAGTCGGACGAGACCAAGACCGAGCTGGCCAAGGACATGAAGGTGGACCCCGAGTCCATCGCCGCCGACCTGGTCGGCCCGAGCTGGGGTCAGGAGATCGCCAACAAGGCCTGGGAGGGCCTCGGCATCTTCATGGTCCTCGTGGTGATCTACCTGGCGATCGCCTTCGAGTGGCGGATGGCGCTCGCGGCCCTGGTCGCGCTGATCCACGACATCACCATCACGACCGGTATCTACGCCCTGGTCGGCTTCGAGGTCACGCCCGGCACGGTCATCGGTCTGCTGACGATCCTCGGTTACTCGCTCTACGACACGGTCGTCGTCTTCGACAGCCTCAAGGAGCAGACGAAGGACATCACCAAGCAGACCCGCTTCACCTACAGCGACATCGCCAACCACTCGATCAACGGCACCCTGGTCCGTTCGATCAACACCACGATCGTCGCGCTGCTGCCGGTCGCGGGCCTGCTGTTCATCGGCGGCGGCTTCCTCGGCGCGGGCACGCTCAACGACATCTCGCTGTCGCTGTTCGTCGGTCTCGCCGCCGGTGCGTACTCCTCGATCTTCATCGCCACGCCGCTCGTCGCCGACCTCAAGGAGGCCGAGCCGCAGATGAAGGCCCTGAAGAAGCGCGTCCTCGCCAAGCGCGCCCAGGCCGCCGCCGAGGAGGAGATGGCCGAGGCCCGGTTCGACGGCTCCGAGGGCCCGGAGGACGCCGCTCCGGCCGTCGTGGGCCCGCGCAACCAGCCCGCGTCCCGCACCCGGGGCCGTAACCGACCCTCCGGGAAGCGCCGATGACCGACATCAGGGAGCTGCTCCTCAGCCGTATCCGCGATGTGGCCGACTACCCGGAGCCGGGCGTGATGTTCAAGGACATCACCCCGCTCCTGGCGGACCCGGCGGCGTTCACGGCGCTCACCGACGCCCTCGCCGAGATCGCCGAGCGCACCGGCGCCACCAAGGTCGTCGGTCTGGAGGCCCGGGGCTTCATCCTGGGCGCCCCGGTCGCCGTCCGGGCCGGCCTCGGCTTCATCCCGGTCCGCAAGGCGGGCAAGCTCCCCGGGGCGACCCTGCGCCAGGCCTACGACCTGGAGTACGGCTCGGCCGAGATCGAGGTGCACGCCGAGGACCTCGGCGAGGACGACCGGATCCTGATCGTCGACGACGTCCTCGCCACCGGCGGCACCGCCGAGGCCTCGGTCCAGCTCATCCGCCGGGCGGGCGCCGAGGTCGCGGGTCTCGCCGTTCTCATGGAACTGGGATTCCTGGGCGGCCGCGCCCGCCTGGCACCGGCCCTGGACGGAGCGCCGCTGGAGGCCCTCCTCCAGGTCTGAGCGCCGTACAACTGATCGAACGGCCGTCCTCGGGGGCGGCCGTTCGCGTCTGTCCAGGGCCTGCCCAGGGCCTCCGCAACCCCCAGGACACCCCGGGGGAATCCTTCGGCAGCCTCCCGTGTTTCTCCCGTATACGGTCCTCCGTTCGGCCTCCAGGCGATGACATGGCCCAGGATCGCTACCATGGGCACTCCGGAGCCTGACCGGGGGACCCGGACCGCGCACGAGGAGCCCTCTTGCCAGACGAGGCCCAGCCACTGACCGCCGCCAAGCCCGAGCCCGCCTCGGCGCCCGCGGCCAAGCCCGCGCCGAAGGTGTCGCAGACGAAGAACGACACCCGCGGGCCGGTCGAGCACGCCCAGTCCGCGCCCGCCGAGAAGTCGGCCGAGACCTCGCGCCCCAAACCGGCTCCCGCCGAGCGCCCGGTGGCCCGCCCCAACAGTGGCCAGCCCCCGCGCACCGGTTCCTCCAACCGCGTCCGCGCCCGTCTTGCCCGTCTCGGCGTGCAGCGCGCGAACCCGTACAACCCGGTCCTGGAACCCCTGCTGCGCATAGTCCGCAGCAACGACCCCAAGATCGAGAACGCCACGCTGCGCCAGATCGAGCGCGCCTACCAGGTCGCCGAGCGCTGGCACCGCGGCCAGAAGCGCAAGAGCGGCGACCCGTACATCACCCACCCGCTCGCGGTGACCACCATCCTCGCCGAGCTGGGCATGGACCCGGCGACCCTGATGGCGGGCCTGCTGCACGACACCGTGGAGGACACCGAGTACGGCCTGGAGGACCTGCGCCGCGACTTCGGTGACGTCGTCGCGCTGCTCGTCGACGGCGTCACCAAGCTCGACAAGGTCAAGTTCGGCGAGGCCGCACAGGCCGAGACCGTGCGCAAGATGGTCGTCGCCATGGCCAAGGACCCACGCGTCCTGGTCATCAAGCTCGCCGACCGCCTGCACAACATGCGCACCATGCGCTACCTCAAGCGCGAGAAGCAGGAGAAGAAGGCGCGGGAGACTCTGGAGATCTACGCGCCGCTCGCCCACCGCCTGGGCATGAACACCATCAAGTGGGAGCTGGAGGACCTCGCGTTCGCGATCCTCTACCCCAAGATGTACGACGAGATCGTCCGGCTGGTGGCCGAGCGGGCACCGAAGCGTGACGAGTACCTGGCCATAGTGACCGACGAGGTCCAGGCCGACCTGCGCGCCGCCCGGATCAAGGCGACCGTCACCGGCCGCCCGAAGCACTACTACAGCGTCTACCAGAAGATGATCGTCCGCGGCCGGGACTTCGCGGAGATCTACGACCTGGTGGGCATCCGCGTCCTGGTGGACACCGTCCGCGACTGCTACGCGGCCCTGGGCACCGTCCACGCGCGCTGGAACCCGGTTCCGGGACGCTTCAAGGACTACATCGCGATGCCCAAGTTCAACATGTACCAGTCGCTGCACACGACGGTCATCGGCCCCAACGGCAAGCCCGTCGAACTCCAGATCCGGACGTTCGACATGCACCGCCGCGCCGAGTACGGCATCGCCGCGCACTGGAAGTACAAGCAGGAGGCCGTCGCCGGCGCCTCCAAGGTCCGTACCGACGTGCCGAAGTCGTCCGGCAAGGGCAAGGACGACCACCTCAACGACATGGCGTGGCTGCGCCAGTTGCTCGACTGGCAGAAGGAGACCGAGGACCCCAGTGAGTTCCTGGAGTCCCTGCGCTTCGACCTGTCCCGCAACGAGGTCTTCGTCTTCACTCCCAAGGGCGATGTCATAGCGCTCCCGGCCGGAGCCACCCCCGTCGACTTCGCGTACGCCGTGCACACCGAGGTGGGCCACCGCACGATAGGCGCGAGGGTCAACGGCCGCCTGGTTCCGCTCGAATCCACCCTGGACAACGGCGACCTGGTCGAGGTCTTCACCTCCAAGGCACCCGGCGCCGGCCCCTCCCGCGACTGGCTCGGTTTCGTCAAGTCACCGCGCGCCCGCAACAAGATCCGTGCCTGGTTCTCCAAGGAGCGCCGGGAAGAGGCGATCGAGCAGGGCAAGGACGCCATCGTCCGCGCGATGCGCAAGCAGAACCTGCCGATCCAGCGCATCCTCACCGGCGACTCGCTGGTCACGCTCGCGCACGAGATGCGCTACCCGGACATCTCCTCGCTGTACGCGGCGATCGGCGAGGGCCATGTCGCCGCGCAGAACGTCGTGCAGAAACTGGTGCAGGCGCTCGGCGGCGAGGAGGCGGCCACCGAGGAGATCGACGAGTCGGTCCCGCCGACCCGCGGCCGCCGCAGCAAGCGCCGCAGCAACCAGGACCCCGGTGTGGTCGTGAAGGGCGTCGACGACGTCTGGGTCAAACTGGCCCGCTGCTGTACGCCCGTACCCGGTGACCCGATCATCGGCTTCGTCACACGCGGGAGCGGTGTATCGGTGCACCGCAGCGACTGCGTCAACGTGGACTCACTGTCCCGCGAGCCCGAGCGCATCCTCGACGTCGAGTGGGCGCCCACCCAGTCCTCGGTCTTCCTGGTCGCCATCCAGGTCGAGGCCCTGGACCGCTCCCGGCTCCTCTCCGACGTCACCCGCGTCCTGTCCGACCAGCACGTCAACATCCTCTCCGCGGCCGTCCAGACCTCCCGCGACCGGGTGGCCACCTCCCGCTTCACCTTCGAGATGGGCGACCCCAAGCACCTGGGCCACGTCCTGAAGGCCGTACGGGGCGTGGAGGGCGTGTACGACGTCTACCGGGTGACCTCGGCGCGCAACCGGTCGTAGAAGCACGCATACGACGAGAGGGGCCCCGTACACGGCGTACGGGGCCCCTCTCGTCGTATGTTGCGGCCTCAGCCGCCGAACTCCTGCAGGCCCTTCAGAGCCTGGTCCAGGAGCGCTTGGCGGCCCTCCAGCTCACGCTCCAGCTTCTCCGCCTTGGAGGTGTTGCCCTGGGCGCGGGCCTGGTCGATCTGCGTCCTCAGCTTGTCCACCGCGGCCTGCAGCTGGCCGGTCAGACCCGCGGCACGCGCGCGTGCCTCCGGGTTGGTCCGGCGCCACTCGGCCTCCTCGGCCTCCTGGATGGCCCGGTCGACCGTGTGCATCCGGCCCTCGACCTTCGGACGCGCGTCGCGCGGCACATGGCCGATGGCCTCCCAGCGCTCGTTGATCGAGCGGAAGGCGGACCGCGCGGACTTCAGGTCCGTGATCGGCAGGAGCTTCTCGGCCTCGGCGGCCAGCTCCTCCTTCAGCTTCAGGTTCTCGGTCTGCTCCGCGTCCCGCTCGGCGAAGGCCGAGCCACGGGCCGCGAAGAACACGTCCTGGGCACCGCGGAAGCGGTTCCACAGGTCGTCCTCGTGCTCGCGCTGGGCGCGGCCGGCGGCCTTCCACTCCGTCATCAGCTCGCGGTAGCGCGCGGCCGTCGGACCCCAGTCCGTCGAGTCCGACAGCGACTCGGCCTCGGCGACCAGCTTCTCCTTGGCCTTGCGGGCGTCCTCGCGCTGTGCGTCCAGCTGCGCGAAGTGCGCCTTGCGGCGCTTGGAGAACGCCGACCGGGCGTGCGAGAAGCGGTGCCACAGCTCGTCGTCCGACTTGCGGTCCAGGCGCGGCAGCCCCTTCCAGGTGTCCACCAGCGCGCGCAGCCGCTCACCGGCCGACCGCCACTGGTCGGACTGGGCCAGCTGCTCCGCCTCGACGACCAGGTCCTCCTTGGCCTTGCGGGCCTCGTCGGACTGCTTGGCACGCTGGGCCCGACGCTCCTCGCGACGCGACTCTACGGTCTTCACCAGCTCGTCGAGCCGGTCCCGCAGCGCCTGCAGATCACCGACCGCGTGGTGCGCCTCCACCTGCTCGCGCAGGTGGTCGATGGCGGCCTGGGCGTCCTTCGCGGACAGGTCGGTGGTGCGTACTCGCTTTTCGAGGAGGCCGATCTCGACAACCAGGCCCTCGTACTTGCGCTCGAAGTAGGCCAGCGCCTCGTCGGGGGAGCCGGCCTGCCAGGAACCGACGACCTGCTCGCCGTCGGCTGTACGCACGTACACGGTCCCCGTCTCGTCGACGCGGCCCCACGGGTCGCTGCTCACAGCGCCTCCTCCACATGATGCCCGCGAGGGGCCTCAGCGCCCCCGGGCATCGTCCACAGTTTCGTCACGGCCAACATAGGCGACCGGCGGGTTGCCTGTCCGCATCCCGCGCGACCGAAATTCCGCAGTTGGACCTCAGGATTTCGTGACCGTCGCCTTGTTGATGACGACCGTCGCGTTCGGGGCCCCGTCACCGGCTCCGGTGCTCTCGCCGGCGGCGGCGATCTTCTTGAGGACCTTCAGTCCGGCCGCGTCGACCGTGCCGAACGGGGTGTAGCTGGCCGGCAGCTGGCTGTCCTGGTAGACGAGGAAGAACTGGCTGCCGCCGGTGTGCTTCTGACCGGTGTTGGCCATCGCGATCGTGCCCGCCGGGTAGACCCCGCCCTTCAGGCTTTTGTCCTTCAGGTTCTCGTCGGGAATCGTGTACCCGGGGCCGCCGCTGCCAGTACCCGTCGGGTCGCCGCACTGGAGCACGTAGATGCCGTTGGTGGTGAGCCGGTGGCACTTGGTGTGGTCGAAGTAGCCCTTCGACGCGAGGAAGTCGAACGAGTTCACCGTGTGCGGGGCCGCCGCCGTCTTCAGCGCGATGTCGATGTCACCGCATGTCGTCGCCAGCTTCATCGTGTAGTCGGCGGACGTGTCGATCGTCATCGCCGGCTCCTTCTTCCAGCTCAGCTTCTTCACCGAGCCGGCCGCGGCCTTCTCGCACGGGTCCGGTGCCTTGCTGGTGGGCGTGGCGCTGGGTGTCGTCTGCGAGCTGGCGTTCGCCTTGGCGTCGTTCTTCAGCGCGCCGGTCGTGTAGATCACGACAACGCCGATCACGATCACGGCGAGCACGGACGCGATCACGGAGTTGCGCATGCGTGACTTGCGCCGTGCGCTGGTGCGCCGCTGCTGCTGCCGCAAGAACTTCTCCCGGGCGAGCTGACGCCGCCGCTGCTCCTGGCTGACCACCGGGTTCTCTCCTCATGCGTGTCGTATGTCGACCGGTACGCGTGCGTCCTGTGCGCTGTGTGAGCCGACCACTGCGTGTAGCCCCGTACCGTATATGGGTTCGCTGAGGAAACGGCAGCGCCGGTAGGCTCTGGACCACAGCTGGTAGCCACCCGAATCGACACAACGAAGGACGATCGTGCTCATTGCCGGGTTCCCCGCCGGGGCCTGGGGGACGAACTGTTATCTCGTCGCCCCCGCCGCCGGCGCGGAGTGCGTGATCATCGACCCCGGCCACCAGGCCGCCCAAGGCGTCGAGGAAGCACTGAAGAAGCATCGGCTCAAGCCCGTCGCCGTCGTCCTCACCCACGGCCACATCGACCACGTGGCCTCGGTCGTCCCCGTGTGCGGCGCGCACGACGTGCCGGCCTGGATCCACCCCGAGGACCGGTACATGATGAGCGACCCCGAGAAGGCGCTCGGCCGGACCATCGGCATGCCGCTGATGGGCGAGCTGACGGTGGGGGAGCCGGACGACGTGTTCGAACTGGCCGACGGCGCGAAGCTGGAGCTGGCCGGACTCGAACTCTCCGTCGCGCACGCGCCGGGCCATACCAGGGGGTCGGTGACCTTCCAGATGCCGGAGACGGCCGACATCCCCTCGGTCTTCTTCTCGGGCGATCTGCTCTTCGCCGGCTCCATCGGACGCACGGACCTGCCGGGCGGCTCCATGGACGACATGCTGGCCTCGCTGGCCCGTGTCTGCCTGCCGCTCGACGACTCAACCGTGGTGCTGTCCGGCCACGGCCCCCAGACGACCATCGGCCAGGAGCGTGCCGTCAACGCCTATCTGCGGCAGGTGGCGGCCGGCCTCGGGAGCGTGGACGCTCCCCGACGAGGAATGTGACGAGAGAGCTTCGTGAGTACCTTCCAGGCCCCCAAGGGCACCTACGACCTGATCCCGCCGGAGAGCGCCAAGTACCTGGCCGTCCGTGAGGCGATCGCCGCGCCGCTGCGCGACTCCGGCTACGGCTACATCGAGACGCCCGGCTTCGAGAACGTCGAACTGTTCGCGCGCGGGGTGGGCGAGTCGACCGACATCGTCACCAAGGAGATGTACGCGTTCGAGACGAAGGGCGGCGACAGACTGGCGCTGCGCCCCGAGGGAACCGCGTCCGTCCTGCGCGCCGCCCTCGAGGCGAACCTGCACAAGGTCGGCAACCTCCCCGTCAAGCTCTGGTACTCCGGCTCGTACTACCGCTACGAGCGCCCGCAGAAGGGCCGTTACCGTCACTTCTCCCAGGTCGGCGCCGAGGCGATCGGTGCGGAGGACCCTGCACTTGACGCCGAGTTGATCATCCTGGCCGACCAGGCGTATCGCTCGCTGGGCCTGCGCGACTTCCGCATCCTGCTGAACAGCCTGGGCGACAAGGAGTGCCGGCCGGTGTACCGCGCGGCCCTGCAGGACTTCCTGCGCGGCCTGGACCTGGACGAGGACACCCTCCGCCGAGCGGAGATCAACCCCCTCCGCGTCCTGGACGACAAGCGCGAGTCGGTCCAGAAGCAGTTGGGCGACGCCCCCCTGCTCCGCGACTACCTCTGCGACGCGTGCAAGGCGTACCACGAGGAGGTCCGCGAACTGATCACGGCCGCGGGCGTGGCCTTCGAGGACGACCCGAAGCTGGTCCGCGGCCTCGACTACTACACCCGTACGACCTTCGAGTTCGTCCACGACGGTCTGGGCTCCCAGTCCGCGGTGGGCGGCGGCGGCCGCTACGACGGCCTCTCCGAGATGATCGGCGGCCCCGCGCTGCCGTCCGTCGGCTGGGCGCTCGGCGTCGACCGCACGGTCCTCGCCCTGGAGGCCGAGGGCGTGGAACTGAACCTCCCCTCCGCCACCAGCGTCTTCGCGGTACCCCTGGGCGAGGAGGCGCGCCGGGTCCTGTTCGCCAAGGTCACGGAGCTCCGCCGGGCGGGCGTCGCGGCGGACTTCTCCTACGGCGCCAAGGGCCTCAAGGGCGCGATGAAGAGCGCCAACCGCAGCGGGGCCCGCTACACGATCGTCGCCGGCGAGCGTGACCTCGCCGAGGGTGTCGTCCAGCTGAAGGACATGGAGTCCGGCGAGCAGACGGCGATCGGCGTGAACGAGATCGTGGCGGAACTGGAGTCGAGGCTGGGCTGAGCCCGGCGGAGTGAGGGGGCGCGAGTCCCCTCACTCCAGCAACTCCCCGATGAAGAGCCGGCGGCCGATCTCCGCGTTCGTGCAGCCGTCGGCCACCAGGCGCAGTACCGCAGTCTCCCGCTCCGAGAGACGGGGGCGCTCTGGCCGCACCCTCAGCCGGTCCACCAGGCGCGCCGCCACCGAGGGTGCCGTCTGGTTCCGTCCACTCGACGGTGGCGCCGGTGGTGCCCTCGTCCGCGAGGAGCCGGGTCAGGTACCAGAACTGGTGCCTGGCCGCCGGGTCGAAACCGGTCGTCGGCTCGTCGAGGAGAAGCAGCTCGGGGTCGCCGATCACACCGAGCGCCACGTCCAGGCGCCGGCGCCGGCCGCCCGAGAGGCCCTTGATCCGGCTGTTCGCCTTACCGTACCGTCTCGCGGACCGTCAACTCGGCGGGCGCCGATTCGTCCTGCCCGACGATTCTCACCCGGGACCGCCATTGGGCCCGAGCAGGCCGAACACCTCGCCCCGCCGGATGCCCAGATCGATGCCGTCCACCGCGGTCACGCCCCCGTACCGCTTGCGCAGCCCCCGGACGTCCACCACGCGTTCGTTCGCAGCGAACCCACCGGGACCACCGGTGCGTGCTTCCTTATGTCCACCGAACGGTGGACAGGGCGCCTCGTGCGGCACAATGGCCCCTGCCCGAAGAAGTTCCAACTCTCAAACAGACGGAATCGGCGTGATGAGCAAGACGACAGTCAACGACGTCTCCACCGAGCCCGGGCCCGAGCAAGCCTCCGCAGCACCGCGCACCGAGGGCGGCGGCATCGCCTTCGGTCTGCTGCTGATCATCACCGGTGCCGCCGGCCTGCTGGCCGCCTGGGTCATCACGATCGACAAGTTCAAGCTGCTGGAAGCCAAGGTCGAGGGCAAGACGTTCACCCCCGGCTGCAGCCTCAACCCGGTCGTCTCCTGCGGCAGCGTCATGGAGTCCAAGCAGGCCGCCGCCTTCGGCTTCCCGAACCCGATGCTCGGCCTGGTCTGTTACGGCATCGTCGTCTGCGTCGGCATGAGCCTGCTGGCCCGCGCCCGCTTTCCGCGCTGGTACTGGCTGACCTTCAACTTCGGCACGCTCTTCGGCGTCGGCTTCTGCACCTGGCTGCAGTTCCAGTCCCTGTACCGGATCAACGCGCTGTGCCTGTGGTGCTCGCTGGCCTGGGTCGCCACGATCGTCATGTTCTGGTACGTGACCTCCTTCAACGTCCGCAAGAGCTTCCTGCCGGCCCCGAACTGGCTGAAGTCGTTCTTCGGCGAGTTCACCTGGGTGCTGCCGGTCCTGCACATCGGCATCATCGGCATGCTGATCCTGACCCGCTGGTGGGACTTCTGGACCAGCTGACAGCGCGCGCCGCATTGTCAGTGCCGTGTTTTAGGGTTTCAGCGTGGAACCCGACCTGTTCACCGCAGCCGCAGAAGAACGCCAGGAGAAGGACCCGACCGGCAGCCCCCTGGCGGTGCGGATGCGCCCACGCACCCTAAACGAGGTGGTGGGCCAGCAGCATCTGCTGAAGCCGGGGTCCCCGCTGCGCAGACTGGTCGGCGAGGGCTCCGGCGGCCCGGCCGGCCCCTCCTCGGTGATCCTCTGGGGCCCGCCCGGCACCGGCAAGACGACCCTCGCGTATGTCGTCTCCAAGGCGACCAACAAGCGGTTCGTGGAGCTCTCCGCGATCACCGCGGGCGTCAAGGAGGTCCGCGCGGTCATCGACGGCGCCCGCCGCGCCACCGGGGGATACGGCAAGGAGACCGTCCTCTTCCTGGACGAGATCCACCGTTTCAGCAAGGCCCAGCAGGACTCCCTGCTCCCGGCGGTCGAGAACCGCTGGGTCACCCTGATCGCGGCGACCACCGAGAACCCGTACTTCTCGGTGATCTCCCCCCTGCTCTCCCGCTCCCTGCTCCTCACCCTCGAACCGCTCACCGACGACGACGTCCGGGGGCTCCTCAGAAGGGCCCTGACCGACGAGCGCGGCCTCAAGGACTCCGTCGCCCTCCCCGAGGACACCGAGGAGCACCTGCTGCGGATCGCCGGCGGCGACGCCCGCCGCGCCCTGACCGCCCTGGAGGCCGCCGCCGGAGCCGCCCTCGACAAGGGCGAGCCGGAGATCGGTCTCCAGACCCTCGAAGAGGTCGTCGACCGGGCCGCCGTCAAGTACGACCGGGACGGCGACCAGCACTACGACGTGGCCAGCGCCCTCATCAAGTCCATCCGGGGCTCCGACGTCGACGCGGCCCTGCACTACCTGGCCCGCATGATCGAGGCCGGCGAGGACCCCCGCTTCATCGCCCGCCGTCTGATGATCTCCGCCAGCGAGGACATCGGGCTCGCCGATCCGGGCGCCCTGCCGATAGCCGTGGCCGCCGCCCAGGCCGTCGCCATGATCGGCTTCCCCGAGGCCGCCCTCACCCTCAGCCACGCCACCATCGCCCTCGCCCTGGCTCCCAAGTCCAACTCCGCGACCATGGCTATCGGCGCCGCCCTGGAGGACGTACGCAAGGGACTGGCCGGACAGGTGCCCCCGCATCTACGCGACGGGCACTACAAGGGCGCCGCCAAGCTCGGGCACGCGCAGGGGTACGTCTATCCGCACGACCTGCCGGAGGGCATCGCCGAGCAGCAGTACGCCCCGGACCCGATCAAGGACCGCGAGTACTACACCCCGACCCGGCACGGCTCCGAGGCGCGGTACGCGGACGCGGTCGAGTGGACCCGGAAGCACCTGGGTCGCAGACGGTCCTGAGCAGCCTGTAGAATCCCTCGAAGCGCTGAGTCCCGCGCTGTCAGAGCGGGACAGTCGGCCGGAGCCTCCGCAAGGGGGCCCCAGGAGCGTCGCGCACCGTCGAACGGTGTCGCGGGCAGCCCACCACCACCCGCCGTACGGCGGGAGCGGCCGGTGGGCCACTCGCGTGCTGCACGTATGTGCCCAGACCAGGGGAGCGGCTGCCCACCAGGCCCGGCAACGGGTTCCGGAGGGTTTCCCCGGCTGCGGATTGCGACCTCCCTTAACCCTGACAAGCCGGATATCAGAAGGAAGAAAGAGACAAGTGGCGAACCAGTCCCGCCCCAAGGTCAAGAAGTCGCGTGCCCTCGGCATCGCGCTGACCCCGAAGGCCGTCAAGTACTTCGAGGCCCGTCCCTACCCGCCGGGTGAGCACGGCCGCGGCCGCAAGCAGAACTCGGACTACAAGGTCCGTCTGCTGGAGAAGCAGCGTCTGCGCGCGCAGTACGACGTGTCCGAGCGCCAGCTCGTCCGCGCCTACGAGCGTGCCTCCAAGGTGCAGGGCAAGACCGGTGAGGCTCTGATCATCGAGCTGGAGCGCCGCCTCGACGCGCTGGTCCTGCGTTCGGGCATCGCCCGCACGATCTACCAGGCCCGCCAGATGGTCGTCCACGGCCACATCCAGGTCAACGGCCAGAAGGTCGACAAGCCGTCCTACCGCGTGCGTCCGGACGACGTCATCCAGGTCCGTGACCGCTCGAAGGACAAGACGCTCTTCCAGATCGCCCGTGAGGGTGGCTTCGCCCCCGACGGCGAGATCCCGCGCTACCTGCAGGTGAACCTCAAGGCCCTGGCGTTCCGCCTGGACCGCGAGCCCAACCGCAAGGAAGTTCCGATCATCTGCGACGAGCAGCTCGTCGTCGAGTACTACGCCCGCTGATCCCAGCCCCGGCATAGCACTCCAGGCGTCAGCCCGCCGTCTCCCCGCCCTTCCGGGTGGGCGAGGCGGCGGGCTTTGGCGTACCGGCACCGTCCCGCCGCTGCCGCACCGGCCCGCGCGGTGACGGCATCGCGTCCAGCGGCCGTACCCCGAAGTACTCCAGCGCCCGGGCCACCGCCGCCTCCCGGTCCAGCCGGGCACCCTGCCGTACGCACTCCGCGTACCGCTCCTCGCCCAGCGCCCGCCGGGCCGTCGCCTCGCACAGCTCGTGCGGGGCGTTGTAGTGGGCCGAGCCGAACAGCGGCAGCCCCACCGACGGCCACATCCGCCCCGCCGCGCCCTGCAGCACCGCCGCCTCCGCCGGATCGCCCTCGGTCACCGTCACCAGGGCCAGCAGCTCGATCGACAGCACCGAAGCCAGCAGGTCATGGAAGCCGTGCGCATGGCCCAGGCAGTCGCTGAGCAGCTCGCGGGCGCCCGCGTGGTCGCCGTCCCGCCAGGCCGCGTACGCCAGCACATACAGCGCGTACGACCGGGCCCAGTGCTCGCCATGGTCCTCGCACACCTGCCGCACGTCCTCGCACAGCCGCACCGCGTCCGGCAGATCGCCGAGGAACGCCCTCGTCATCGCCAGCTCGACCTGGCCCATAAGGACATTGCTGTTGAGTTCGCCGATCTTCCGGTAGCGGCCGAGCGCCGAGCGCAGCAGCGTCTCCGCGCGTGACATGTCATCCGTGACCAGGGCCAGACAGCCGGTGCGGTGCTCCGCGTACGCCACCGCCGTGGGGTCGGCGACCAGCTCGGCCTCCTCACGGCAGTCCTGGAGCGCGGCCAGCGCGGGCACCGCGTCGCCCTGCAGGATCGCCACATAGCCGAGCACCCACAGCGCCTTGAGCCGGGACCGCGGGTACTCCGAGTCCAGCTCCAGACTGAGCTCCAGCCAGCGCCGGCCCTCCGAGAGCCGCCCGCAGCCCGCCCAGTAGAACCACAGCGAGCCCGCCAGATACTGGCCCAGATGCGCCTCGTCCGGCTCCGTCAGGCAGTGGTCCAGGGCGGCCCGCAGATTCGGCAGCTCGGCCTCGATGCGCGCGGCCACCTCGCCCTGCCGCGGCGAGAACCAGTCCAGCTCGCACCAGGTCGCCAGACCTATGAACCAGTCGCGGTGCCGGCGCCGCAGCCGTTCCGCGTCCCCCGTCGCCGCCAGCCAGTCGGCGCCGTACGCCCGCACGGTGTCGAGCATCCGGTAGCGCACGCCCGCCGGGGTCTCCTCCCGGGACACCACGGACTGCGCGAGCAGCTCCGCCAGCACGTCCAGGACGTTCTCGGACGACAGTCCGTCGCCGCCGCACACATACTCGGCGGCCTCCAGGTCGAAGGTCTGCGCGAACACCGACAGCCGCGCCCACAGCAACCGCTCGGCGGGGGTGCACAGTTCATGGCTCCAGCCGATCGCCGTCCGCAGCGTCTGATGGCGGGGGAGGCCGTCGCGGCCGCCGCCGGTCAGCAGCCGGAACCGGTCGTCGAGCCGCTCAAGGAGCTGCCCCGGCGACAGCGCCCGCAGCCGGCCCGCCGCCAGCTCGATCGCCAGCGGGATCCCGTCCAGGCGCCGGCACACCTCCCGCACCGCCGCGCGGTCCCCGACCTCCAGCCCCTGCCGCGAGGCACGCTCGGCGAACAGCTCCACCGCCTCGTCCTCGCCGAGCGGTGCCAGCGGGAACAGCCGCTCGCCCGCCACCCCCAGCGGCCGCCTCCCCACCGCCAGCACGGTCAGGTCGGGCAGCCGACTCAGCAGCTCGGCCACCAGCTCCGCGCACCCCTCGACCAGGTGCTCGCACCCGTCGAGCAGCAGCAGAAGACGACGGCCGGCCAGGTGCTCCAGAAGCGTCTCGCGCGGCAGCCGGGTGGTGTGGTCGGTCAGGCCCAGCGCCTCCACGACCGCGTACTCCACGAACTCCGGATCGCGCACCGCCGCCAGCTCCACCCGCCACACCCCGTCCCGGGGCGCCACCGCGGCGGCCGCCCGGGCCGCGAGCCGGGACTTGCCGACCCCGCCGACCCCGGTCACCGTCACCAGCCGGGCGGACTCCAGGACCCGGGCCAGCTCGCCGAGTTCGGCCGAGCGACCCACGAACGCGGTCAGTTCCAGGGGCAGATTGCCGTCCGCCGGAGAGCCGGGGCGCTGAGGACCTCGCATGGGACACGGAGCGTACTTAACTGTATTCAGTCCGTACAATCGGTTCCCGCAACTCCACCTCCCGCGCGCGGTAATCCGGTAGGGAGTCCCGTCCCCGGCGCGATAGGCTCGGTGCAGTCTTTTCGATGTTGAGGCACGTTTCAGGGAGCGGGTGCGCGCGGTGTCCGGTGGAGAGGTGGCCGGGATCCTGGTGGCCGTCTTCTGGGCGATCCTGGTCTCCTTCCTCGCGGTGGCTCTCGTGAGGCTGGCCCAGACGCTCAGGGCGACCACCAAGCTCGTGGCGGATGTGACCGACCAGGCCGTCCCGCTGCTCGCCGACGCCTCCGCGGCCGTACGCTCCGCACAGACCCAGATCGACCGGGTCGACGCGATCGCCTCCGACGTCCAGGAGGTCACCTCCAACGCCTCCGCGCTGTCGACCACCGTCGCCTCCACCTTCGGCGGCCCGCTGGTCAAGGTCGCGGCGTTCGGCTACGGCGTGCGCCGGGCTCTGGCCGGCCGCAAGGCGGAGGACGTGCCCGCCCGGGAGCCCGGGCGTACCGTGATCGTGGGCCGGACCGTGCCGGCCGCACGGCGGAAGAACCGGGGAAAGTAGGAGCCAGGCAGATGTTCCGCCGTACCTTCTGGTTCACCACCGGTGTCGCCGCCGGTGTCTGGGCCACCACCAAGGTCAACCGCAAGCTCAGGCAGCTGACCCCCGAGAGCCTCGCCGCCACCGCCGCGAACAAGGCGCTGGAGACCGGCCACCGGATCAAGGACCGGGCGATCGGTTTCGCGCTCGACGTCCGCGACAACATGGCCCAGCGGGAGGAAGAGCTGGGGGAGGCGCTGGGCATCGACGCGGATCCCGAACTCCCCGCGCCCCGGCGGTTCGCCGCCATCGAGAACAACCGCAGCGACCCGAAGTACATCGAGAACACGACGTACTCGCACGACCGGAATGAGGACCACTGATGGAGTCGGCAGAGATTCGCCGCCGCTGGCTGAGCTTCTTCGAGGAGCGCGGGCACACCGTCGTCCCTTCGGCGTCGCTCATCGCGGACGACCCGACTCTGCTCCTCGTCCCGGCCGGCATGGTGCCCTTCAAGCCCTACTTCCTGGGTGAGGTCAAGCCGCCCTTCGACCGCGCCACCAGCGTGCAGAAGTGCGTGCGCACACCGGACATCGAAGAGGTCGGCAAGACCACCCGGCACGGCACCTTCTTCCAGATGTGCGGCAACTTCTCCTTCGGCGACTACTTCAAGGAAGGCGCCATCAAGTACGCCTGGGAGCTGCTCACCAGCCCCCAGGACAAGGGTGGTTACGGCCTTGAGGCGGACCGCCTGTGGATCACCGTCTACAAGGACGACGACGAGGCCGAGCGCATCTGGCACGACGTCGTCGGCGTGCCGAAGGAGCGCATCCAGCGCCTCGGCATGAAGGACAACTACTGGTCCATGGGCGTCCCCGGCCCCTGCGGCCCCTGCTCCGAGATCAACTACGACCGCGGCCCCGAGTTCGGCGTCGAGGGCGGCCCGGCCGTCAACGACGAGCGGTACGTGGAGATCTGGAACCTCGTCTTCATGCAGTACGAGCGCGGCGAGGGCATCGGCAAGGACAACTTCGAGATCCTCGGCGAGCTGCCGAGCAAGAACATCGACACGGGCCTCGGTCTGGAGCGTCTCGCCATGATTCTGCAGGGCGTGCAGAACATGTACGAGATCGACACCTCCATGGCCGTCATCAACAAGGCAACCGAGCTGACCGGCGTGGCCTACGGCGACGCCCACGACTCGGACGTCTCGCTGCGCGTGGTCACCGACCACATGCGTACGTCCGTGATGCTCATCGGCGACGGTGTCACCCCCGGCAACGAGGGCCGCGGCTATGTCCTGCGCCGCATCATGCGCCGTGCCATCCGCAACATGCGGCTGCTCGGCGCCACCGGCCCGGTCGTCCTCGGCCTGATCGACACCGTCATCCGGATGATGGGCCAGCAGTACCCGGAGCTGGTCACCGACCGCGAGCGCATCGAGAAGGTCGCCGTCGCCGAGGAGAACGCCTTCCTCAAGACGCTGAAGGCCGGCACCAACATCCTCGACACCGCCGTCACCGAGACCAAGGAGTCCGGCGGCACGGTCCTCGCCGGCGACAAGGCCTTCCTGCTCCACGACACCTGGGGCTTCCCGATCGACCTCACTCTCGAAATGGCCGCCGAGCAGGGGCTTGCCGTGGACGAGGAGGGCTTTCGCCGCCTGATGAAGGAGCAGCGGGAGCGCGCCAAGGCCGACGCCCAGGCCAAGAAGACCGGCCACGCCGGCGCCGGCGCCTACCGTCAGATCGCCGACAAGACCGGCGCGACCGACTTCATCGGCTACTCCGACACCGAGGGCGAGACCACCATCGTCGGCATCCTCGTCGACGGCGCCTCCTCGCCTGCCGCCACCGAGGGGGACGAGGTCGAGATCGTCCTGGACCGCACCCCGTTCTACGCCGAGGGCGGCGGCCAGATCGGCGACACCGGCCGGATCAAGGTGGACACGGGTGCCGTCATCGAGGTGCGCGACACCCAGAAGCCGGTCCCGGGCGTCTACGTCCACAAGGGTGTCGTCCAGGTCGGCGAGGTCACCGTCGGCGCCAAGGCCCACGCCTCGATCGACTCGCGTCGCCGCAAGGCCATCGCCCGCGCCCACTCGGCCACCCACCTCACCCACCAGGCGCTGCGCGACGCCCTCGGCCCGACGGCCGCCCAGGCCGGTTCCGAGAACCAGCCCGGCCGCTTCCGCTTCGACTTCGGCTCGCCGTCCGCCGTTCCGACGGCCGTGATGACCGATGTCGAGCAGAAGATCAACGAGGTGCTCGCCCGCGACCTGGACGTGCGCGCCGACATCATGGGCATCGACGAGGCCAAGAAGCAGGGCGCCATCGCCGAGTTCGGCGAGAAGTACGGCGAGCGGGTGCGTGTCGTGACCATCGGCGACTTCTCCAAGGAGCTGTGCGGCGGCACCCATGTGCACAACACCGCCCAGCTCGGCCTGGTGAAGCTGCTCGGCGAGTCGTCGATCGGCTCCGGTGTCCGCCGCATCGAGGCCCTCGTCGGCGTCGACGCCTACAACTTCCTCGCCCGTGAGCACACGGTCGTCGCCCAGCTCCAGGAGCTGATCAAGGGCCGCCCGGAGGAGCTTCCGGAGAAGGTCTCCGCCATGCTCGGCAAGCTGAAGGACGCCGAGAAGGAGATCGAGAAGTTCCGCGCGGAGAAGGTGCTGCAGGCTGCCGGCGGTCTGGTCGAGTCCGCCAAGGACGTGCGCGGTGTGGCCGTGGTGACCGGGCAGGTCCCGGACGGCACCACCCCCGACGACCTGCGCAGGCTCGTCCTCGACGTGCGCGGCCGCATCCAGGGTGGACGGGCCGCCGTGGTCGCTCTGTTCACGGTCAACAACGGCAAGCCGCTCACGGTCATCGCCACCAACGACGCCGCCCGCGACCGCGGCCTCAAGGCCGGTGACCTGGTGCGCACCGCCGCCAAGACCCTCGGCGGCGGTGGCGGCGGCAAGCCGGACGTCGCCCAGGGCGGCGGCCAGAACCCGGCCGCCGTCGGCGAGGCCATCGACGCCGTGGAGCGTCTCGTGGCCGAGACCGCCAAGTAAGAAACGGTCAGGAATATGCGCAGAGGACGTCGACTCGCCATCGACGTCGGGGACGCCCGGATCGGGGTCGCCTCGTGCGACCCCGACGGGATCCTCGCCACCCCGGTCGAGACCGTCCCCGGCCGGGACATCCCCGCCGCCCACCGCCGACTGCGGCAACTGGTCGAGGAGTACGAACCGATCGAGGTCGTTGTCGGCCTCCCGCGCTCCCTCAAGGGAGGCGAGGGCCCGGCCGCCGTCAAGGTCCGGGCCTTCGCCCAGGAGCTGGCCAAGGGTATCAAGCCGGTGCCGGTCCGGCTGGTCGACGAGCGGATGACGACCGTGACGGCCAGTCAGGGACTGCGCGCCTCGGGAGTGAAGTCCAAGAAGGGCCGCTCGGTCATCGACCAGGCGGCCGCGGTCATCATCCTCCAGCAGGCGTTGGAATCCGAACGGGTGTCAGGTAATCAGCCCGGTGAGGGCGTCGAAGTGGTCATCTGATCGCGATACGGTAACGTTCCGCGCGATGCGATGGTTTTCGAACAGCCACTGCACAGCAAGAGGCGGAACGCCGGCCGGCCCACCAGCCGCGTGACGCGCCGCCTCGCGGCTCTAGGGGATCGATGACTGAGTATGGCCGGGGCGAAGGCTCCGAACCGTGGCATCCGGAGGACCCGTTGTACGGGGACGGCGGATGGGGAGGACAGCAGGCCCACGTGGGTCAGCAGTCCCCCTACGGCGGCCAGCCGCAGCACTATCCGCAGCAGTCGCAGCAGCAGCACGGCGACTGGGGCCAGCACCCGCAGGGCGGGTACGACCAGCACCTCGTCCAGCAGCAGTACGCCTACTACGACGAACAGGGCCAGCTCCAGTACGCCGACGGCCACAGTCAGCAGCAGTACGACCAGCAGTACGTCGGACATGCCCCGCAGCAGTACCACCAGGGCGGCTGGGACGCGACCGGCACCCACGGCCAGGTGCCCTACGCCGCCGACCCGGGCGACCCCTACGGCCAGCAGCCGGTGGCGTACGGCGGGGAGCAGCCCGATTTCTACGGCACCGAGGACGCCTACCCGCCGCCGGAGCCGCCCGGGCGTCGACGCGATCCGGAGCCGGAACCGCAGCAGGAGCCCGTCGCAGAGGAAGAGGAGCAGCACCCCTTCTTCACGGGCGCCGACGATGACGACGACGATGACGACGACCCGAAAGGGCGCCGCGGTGGTGGCCGCGGCAAGGACGCGAAGGGCGGCAAGGGGGCCAAGAAGCGCCGTAACGGCTGTGCCTGTCTGGTGGTCTGCCTGGTCTTCGGCGGCGGTGCGGCCACGGTCGGCTACTACGGCTGGCACTTCTACCAAAATCGTTTCGGCGCGGCCCCGGACTACGCGGGTGCCGGCAACGGCGCGGTGACCGTCGAGATCCCGAAGGGTGCGGTCGGATACGACATCGGCCGGCGTCTGAAGGAGGCCGGCGTGGTCAAGAGCGTCGACGCGTTCGTGGCCGCCCAGTCGCAGAACCCGGACGGAAAAACGATTCAGGCAGGCGCCTATCTCCTGAAGAAGGAGATGTCCGCCGCGAGTGCCGTGCAGCTGATGCTCGACCCGAAGAGCAAGGCCAATGTGGTGGTCACCCCGGGCGAGCGCGCGGCAGCCGTCTACGCGGCCCTCGACAAGAAGCTCGGGCTTTCCTCCGGCACCACCAAGAAGGTCGCCAAGACCGAATACAAGACCCTTGGTCTGCCGAGTTACGCGAACACCAACAGCAAGATCATGGACCCGCTGGAGGGCTTCCTCTTCCCGGGTACCTATCCCGCGGCCAAGGGCATGAAGCCCGACGTGATCCTGAAACAGATGGTCGCCGCGGCCAAGGAGGAATACGCCGGCTTCGACCTCGCGGCACAGGCGAAGAAGTACGACCTGGACAACCCGCTGCAGGTCATCACGGTCGCGAGCCTCGTCCAGGCCGAAGGAAAGACACACGACGACTTCCGCAAGATGGCGGAAGTGATCTACAACCGTCTCCAGCCCACGAACACCGAGACGAACCAGTTGCTCCAATTCGACTCGACCTTCAACTATCTGAAGGGCACGAGCAACATCCACATCAGCGAGTCGGAGATCAACAGCAACAGGGACCCCTACAACACCTACACCCAGAAGGGTCTTCCGCCCGGTCCGATCGGCAACCCCGGCGACGAAGCACTGAAGGCGGCGCTGGATCCGACCGACGAAGGCTGGATCTATTTCGTGGCGACCGACGGCCAGAGCAACACCGAATTCGCGAAGACCTACGAAGAATTCAAGCAGCTCAAGGAAAAGTTCAATGCCAACTCGGGCAACTGATGCCCGCCGGGCCGCCGTGCTCGGTAAGCCCATCGCCCACTCCCTCTCCCCGGTGCTGCACCGGGCCGCGTACGGCGAACTCGGGCTCACCGACTGGTCGTACGAGCGCTTCGAGGTCGACGAGACCCGGCTGCCCGGTTTCCTCGGGCAGTTGGGACCGGAGTGGGCGGGTCTGTCGCTGACCATGCCGCTGAAGCGGGCGGTCATCCCGCTGGTCGACGAGATCAGCGAGACAGCGGCCTCGGTCGACGCGGTCAACACGGTCGTCTTCACGGATGACGGCCGGCGGCTCGGGGACAACACCGACATCCCGGGCATGGTCGCCGCGCTGCGCGAGCACGGCATCGAACAGGTCGATGCCGCCGCCGTCCTGGGCGCCGGTGCCACAGCCTCCTCGGCGCTGGCCGCGCTCGCCCGGATCTGCACCGGCGAGGTCGTCGCCTACGTCCGCAGCGAGGAGCGCGCCGCCGAGATGCGGCGCTGGGGCGAGCGGCTCGACGTCGAGGTCCGCACCGCCGACTGGGCCGACGCCGAGCAGGCGCTGAGCGCCCCGCTGGTGATCGCCACCACCCCGGCCGGTACCACCGACGCCCTCGCCGCCGCCGTGCCCGAGCGCCCCACCACCCTCTTCGACGTCCTCTACCACCCCTGGCCCACGGCGCTGGCCGCACGCTGGTCCATGTTCGGGGGAGCCGTCGTGAGCGGCCTCGACCTTCTTGTCCATCAGGCCGCGCTCCAGGTCGAACAGATGACCGGCCGCGCCCCGGCGCCCCTGGAGGCCATGCGCCGCGCCGGGGAGAAGGCGCTCGCCGAGCGCTGACCCGGCACACATCCGCGTCCGTCTGCTGGACCGGCGGCCGGGTTCACCGCCCGGACGTGGGAGGATCGGAGTGGCGGACCGGGGCCGCGCACCCGGTCGGGCCGTCGCCGTACGCGAGGACACGCGTACGCAGGGCAGTACCAGGGCGCGAGCACTGAGGAGCATCGTTGAGCAGGCTGCGTTGGCTGACCGCGGGGGAGTCCCACGGTCCCGCACTTGTCGCGACGCTGGAGGGCCTTCCCGCCGGCGTGCCGATCACGACCGAGACGGTCGCGGACCACCTGGCGCGGCGGCGGCTCGGTTACGGCCGCGGTGCGCGGATGAAGTTCGAGCGCGACGAGGTCACCTTCCTCGGTGGTGTCCGGCACGGTCTGACCCTCGGCTCCCCGGTCGCGATCATGGTGGGCAACACCGAGTGGCCCAAGTGGGAGCAGGTGATGGCGGCCGACCCGGTCGATCCCGGGATCCTCGCGGGGCTGGCCCGTAACGCGCCGCTGACCCGCCCGCGTCCCGGCCACGCCGACCTCGCCGGCATGCAGAAGTACGGTTTCGACGAGGCCCGGCCGGTTTTGGAGCGTGCCTCCGCGCGGGAGACCGCGGCCCGGGTGGCACTCGGCGCGGTCGCCCGCTCCTACCTGAAGGAGACGGCCGGCATCGAGATCGTCTCCCATGTCGTCGAGCTGTGCGCGGTGAAGGCCCCGAAGGGTGTGTACCCGACCCCGGCCGACGTCGAGAGGCTGGACGCCGACCCGCTGCGCTGCCTGGACGCGGATGCGTCGAAGGCGATGGTCGCGGAGGTCGACCAGGCCCACAAGGACGGCGACACCCTCGGCGGTGTGGTCGAGGTGCTGGCCTACGGCGTGCCGGTCGGCCTCGGCTCGCACGTCCACTGGGACCGCAGGCTGGACGCCCGCCTCGCCGGTGCCCTGATGGGCATCCAGGCGATCAAGGGCGTCGAGGTCGGCGACGGCTTCGAACTGGCCCGGGTGCCCGGCTCCCAGGCGCACGACGAGATCGTGGGCACGCCCGAGGGCATCCGGCGGGTCTCCGGGCGTGCCGGGGGCACCGAGGGCGGGCTGTCCACCGGTGAACTGCTGCGGGTGCGGGCCGCGATGAAGCCGATCGCGACCGTGCCGCGCGCCCTGCAGACCGTGGACGTGTCCACCGGCGAGGCCGCCCAGGCCCACCACCAGCGCTCCGACGTGTCCGCGGTGCCGGCCGCGGGGATCGTCGCCGAGGCGATGGTCGCGCTGGTGCTGGCGGATGCGGTGGCGGAGAAGTTCGGCGGTGACTCGGTGCCAGAGACCCGCCGCAACGTGCGGTCCTACCTCGAGAACCTGGTCATCCGGTGAGCAGCGCGCCGATGGTGGTGCTGGTCGGGCCGATGGGGGTGGGCAAGTCCACGGTCGGGCAGCTGCTCGCCGAGCGGCTCGGCGTCGGCTACCGGGACACCGACGAGGACATCGTCGCCGCCGAGGGCCGCAGCATCGCCGACATCTTCGTGGTCGAGGGCGAGCCGGTCTTCCGGGAGATCGAGAAGCGGGCGGTGGGGGTTGCGCTGGCCGAGCACGAGGGCGTCCTCGCGCTCGGCGGCGGTGCGATCCTCGACGCGGACACGCGTGCGCTGCTCGCCGGGCGGCGGGTGGTCTACCTCTCGATGGACGTCGAGGAGGCCGTGAAGCGCACCGGTCTGAACGCGGCCCGGCCGCTGCTCGCCATCAACCCGCGCAAACAGTGGCGCGAGCTGATGCAGGCGCGGCGGCACCTGTACGAGGAGGTCGCCACGGCCGTCGTCGCGACGGACGGCCGTACGCCCGAAGAGGTCACCCAAGAAGCCCTGGACGCACTGGAGTTGAAGGAAGCATGAGCGAGGCAGTCACCCGGATCCAGGTCGGCGGCACGGCGGGCACCGAGCCGTACGAGGTCCTGGTCGGCCGTCAACTCCTCGGCGAACTGGGCGGACTGGTCGGCGAGAAGGCCAAGCGTGTCGCCGTGATCCATCCCGAGGCGCTCGCCGAGACCGGCGACGCGCTCCGCGCCGACCTGGCCGGGCAGGGCTACGAGGCCGTCGCCATCCAGGTGCCCAACGCGGAGGAGGCCAAGACCGCCGAGGTCGCCGCCTACTGCTGGAAGGCGCTGGGCCAGTCCGGGTTCACCCGCTCCGACGTCATCGTCGGCGTGGGCGGCGGGGCGACGACGGACCTGGCCGGTTTCGTGGCCGCCACCTGGCTGCGCGGGGTCCGCTGGATCGCCGTCCCGACCACCGTCCTCGCCATGGTCGACGCGGCGGTCGGCGGCAAGACCGGCATCAACACCGCCGAGGGCAAGAACCTGGTCGGCGCCTTCCACCCGCCGGCGGGTGTGCTGTGCGACCTGGCCGCACTGGATTCGTTGCCCGTCAACGACTACGTCTCCGGGCTCGCCGAGGTCATCAAGGCCGGCTTCATCGCCGACCCCGCGATCCTGGAGCTCATCGAGTCCGACCCCCAGGCCGCGCGCACCCCGGCCGGCCCGCACACGGCCGAGCTGATCGAGCGCTCCATCCGGGTCAAGGCCGAGGTCGTCTCCTCCGACCTCAAGGAGTCGGGCCTCAGGGAGATCCTCAACTACGGCCACACGCTCGGCCACGCCATCGAGAAGAACGAGCGCTACAAGTGGCGGCACGGCGCCGCGGTCGCCGTCGGCATGCACTTCGCCGCCGAGCTGGGCCGGCTCGCCGGACGCCTGGACGACGCGACGGCGGACCGCCACCGCACGGTCCTGGAGTCGGTCGGCCTCCCGCTGTACTACCGCTACGACCAGTGGCCCAAGCTCGTCGAGACGATGAAGGTCGACAAGAAGTCCCGTGGCGACCTGCTGCGCTTCATCGTCCTGGACGGCCTCGCCAAGCCGACCGTCCTGGATGGCCCGGACCCGGCCGTGCTGCTCGCCGCCTACGGCGAGGTCGGGCAGTAAGTCCGCCGCTGTTCCTTCCGCCCGATTCGCCTGGCGGCACGGGCACTTCGTACCGCCCCCGGCCGTTTCACCAAACGACGACCGGGGGCGGTACCGTTCGGTAACGAGCGCAGCCGAACATGACGAGACGGAGTGGCACCGGATGCAGCACGCAGTGGGATCTCCGCTGCCGCCGCCCCATCAGCCGGGGCAGGGACCGACCGGCTGGCCGCCGGCCGCACACCATCCGGGAGCGCCGCAGGGCCCCGCGCCCGTGCCGCCGCCACCGGCCGCGCCCCCGCAGCCGTCGGTTCCGCCGCCTCCCCCGCTGCCCTCGGCCCCGCCGCCCCCCGACGCCACGGGCCATGTCCCGCTGCCGCCGGGAGCCCCCGTGGGTATCCCCACCGCACCCCCGGCCGCGACCACCGCGCCCGACCCGACCGCCACCACCCTGGCCGTCCTCCTCATCGGCCCGGCGGGTGCGGGCAAGACGAGCGTGGCCAAGTACTGGGCCGACCACCGCCGGGTCCCCACGGCCCACATCAGCCTCGACGACGTCCGCGAATGGGTCCGCTCCGGCTTCGCCGACCCCCAGTCCGGCTGGAACGACAACTCCGAGGCCCAGTACCGCCTGGCCCGCCGCACCTGCGGCTTCGCCGCGCGCAACTTCCTGGCCAACGGCATCTCGTGCATCCTCGACGACGCGGTCTTCCCCGACCGCCCGGTCGTCGGCCTCGGCGGCTGGAAGCGCCACGTCGGCCCCGGCCTCCTCCCGGTCGTCCTCCTCCCCGGCCTGGACATCGTCCTGGAGCGCAACGCCGAACGCACCGGCAACCGCCGCCTCACCGACGAGGAGGTGGCCCGCATCCACGGCCGCATGGCGGGCTGGTACGGCTCGGGCCTCCCGATCATCGACAACTCACAGCTGGACGTGCCGAGCACGGCCCGCGTGCTGGACGAGGTCCTGGCACGGGCGATAGCGAGCCCGCCCAGCTGGTAAACGGGGACCAGCGGAGAAACCCGAGGGGCGCGAGGCCTTGTCGATGTGCGGCTCCGCCGCGTGGGCGAGCAACCTCCACCCGTCCGCATCCGACAACGCACCCCACTCGGCCCTCCTCAACCGGCAAAAATCGCCCACGACTCCTACGCTCGACTCATGTCAGAGGTGTACGCCACCCGCCGAACCCGCCTACGGGACCGCTGCCAAGCCAGCGGCAGCGCCTCCGCCCTCATCTCACACCCCGCCAACGTGAGATACCTGGCCGGCGCCGCCCCCACGGGCTCGGTCCTGCTGCTCGGCAAACGCGAGGACCTCCTCGTCAGCCCCGGCCCACAGGACGACCGCCCCACCGAGGCACGCCCCGACGAGTCACTTCGGCAGCACCTCATCGAAGGACCCGGCGGCGACCCCGCCGTGGCCGCCGCCGGCCTCGCCGCCGCCCAGGACGCCGATGCCCTCGCCGTCGAGGAGCACCACCTCACCGTGACCCGGCACCGCGCTCTCGCCTCGGTCGCCCCCCGCCTGCGCCTCACCGACCTCGGCTGTGCCGTCGAGCAGCTCAGGATCGTGAAGGACGAGGAGGAGATCTCCTGCCTCCGCATCGGCGCCGAGATCGCCGACCAGGCCCTCGGCGAGCTGCTGGAGTCGATCCTCGTCGGCCGTACCGAACGGCATCTCGCCCTCGAGCTGGAGCGCCGCCTGGTCGACCACGGCGCCGACGGCCGGGCCTTCCCCACCTCCGTGGCGACCGGACCGAACTCCGGCCGCCGCGGTCACCGCCCCACCGACCGGCGGGTCGAGGAGGGCGACTTCCTCTCCGTCTGCCTCGGCGCCACCTACCGCGGCTACCGCTGCGAGATCGGCCGTACCTTCGTCATCGGCACCTCGCCCGCCGACTGGCAGATCGAGCTCTACGACCTCGTCTTCGCCGCTCAGCGGGCCGGCCGGGAGGGCCTCGTACCGGGGGCCGCGTACCGCGACGTGGACCGCGCCGCACGCCAGGTACTGGACTCCGCGGGCTATGCCGAGGGGTTGCAGCCCCTCACGGGACACGGTGTCGGACTCGAAATCGACGAGGACCCGCAGCTCGCCCCGTCGTCCATGGGTAAACTGGACGCTTGCGTGCCGGTCACCGTCGAACCGGGGGTCCACCTCCCGGGCCGGGGCGGTGTCCGGATCGATGACACGCTCGTCGTACGCCCTGAGGCGGACGGCGGACCCGAGCTACTCACCATCACGACCAAGGAGCTGCTCGCGCTGTAGCGCGTGACCCGGGGTCGTACGTCAGTCCAGGAGATTCCGCAACCGTGGCTTCCACGAACGACCTCAAGAACGGCCTGGTGCTCAAGCTCGAAGGCGGCCAGCTCTGGTCCGTCGTCGAGTTCCAGCACGTCAAGCCCGGCAAGGGCCCGGCCTTCGTGCGCACCAAGCTGAAGAACGTGCTGTCCGGCAAGGTGGTCGACAAGACCTTCAACGCCGGCGTCAAGGTCGAGACGGCCAACGTCGACAAGCGCGACATGCAGTTCTCGTACATGGACGGCGACTACTTCGTCTTCATGGACATGGACACGTACGACCAGCTGCACGTCGACCGCAAGACCGTCGGCGACGTCGCGAACTTCCTGATCGAGGGCTTCGAGGCCATGGTCGCGCAGAACGAGGGGCAGGTGCTCTACGTCGAGCTGCCCGCCGCCGTCGAGCTGACCATCGCCGAGACCGAGCCGGGCGTCCAGGGCGACCGCTCCACCGGCGGCACCAAGCCCGCCAAGCTGGAGACCGGCTACGAGATCCAGGTGCCGCTCTTCATCACGTCCGGTGAGAAGATCAAGGTCGACACCCGCACCGGCGACTACCTCGGCCGGGTGAACAGCTAACCGTGGCTGCCCGCAACACGGCCCGCAAGCGAGCCTTCCAGATCCTCTTCGAGGGCGACCAGCGCGGGGCCGACGTCCTGACCGTTCTGGCGGACTGGATCCGCCTCTCCCGGGACGACACCCGGCAGCCGCCGGTGAGCGAGTACACGATGCAGCTGGTCGAGGGCTACGCCGAGCACACGCGGCGGATCGACGAGCTGATCGCCCAGTACGCGGTCGGCTGGACGCTCGACCGGATGCCGGTCGTCGACCGCAACATCCTGCGCCTCGGGGCGTACGAGCTGATCTGGGTCGACGAGACGCCGGACGCGGTCGTCCTCGACGAGATGGTGCAGCTGGCGAAGGAGTTCTCGACGGAGGAGTCGCCGTCGTTCGTGAACGGACTGCTGGGGCGGCTGAAGGAGCTGAAGCCGTCGCTGCGCCGGGAGGCGTGAGCCGAGAAAACGCCGGAGGGCCCGCAGCGTGCGCTTGCTGCGGGCCCTCCGGCGTTGGGTGCCCAGTGGGATGGGTGGTGCGCTCAGAGGGCGTCTGCGGGGCGTGTGGGGCTTGTCGCGTCCACGCGGCGGAGCCGCATATCGATACAGCCCCGCGCCCCTGGGGTGGGCGTGTGGCCGTCGGTCAGTACGCGAAGGGCGATGACGAAAAGCCGCCGGGTGCCCGGAACCGTCGAGTTCCGGACGCCCCGGCGGCACGTTTCTGCTCAGGCGTTTTGCGGGTCAGGCGTCCTCGTGGGTGGCCACCGCGCGGCGGGCGTCCGCGTCCAGGACGCCCCAGCTGATCAGCTGCTCGGTGAGGACCGAAGGGGACTGGTCGTAGATGACGGCCAGGGTGCGCAGGTCGTCCTGGCGGATCGACAGCACCTTGCCGTTGTAGTCACCGCGCTGGGACTGGATCGTCGCCGCGTAGCGCTGGAGCGGGCCCGCCTTCTCGGCCGGCACGGTGGCCAGCCGCTCCAGGTCCAGGACCAGCTTCGGCGGAGGCTCGGCGGCTCCGCCCGGGGTGGTGCCCGGCAGCAGCTCCTGCACCGGAACGCCGTAGAAATCCGCCAACTCGGCAAGGCGCTGCACGGTCACGGCACGGTCGCCGCGCTCGTACGAACCGACCACCACGGCCTTCCAGCGCCCCTGGGACTTCTCCTCGACACCGTGGAGGGAAAGGCCCTGCTGGGTGCGGATGGCCCGGAGCTTGGCCCCGAGCTGTTTGGCGTATTCGCTGGACATATGGCTCCCCGGACACTGTGTCGACGCGGCCGGCCTTGGTCCCGCCGCGCGGCTGGTAACTCACTGTGAGGTTACGCAGCGTTACTCTCTTGCGTCAAGCCGAATGGTCCGCACCGACTCTTCCGTGGTAGCGATGACCGATTAGGCCAAGGGGGTGATCAGGGGCCTCTCCGGCACCTGATACGGTGGATGGCGCAAATCCGACGTCCTTTAAGGTCCGTCCCGTGAGGCGGAGAAGGAGGTCCGTTTCGTATGGACAAGCAGCTCAGGCCTGACCTTCAGGCATCCGATGCCCGGCCCGTTCTCGAAGGGCCCGACATCGCGCGGGTGCTGACCCGCATCGCCCACGAGATCGTCGAGCGCGCCAAGGGCGCCGACGACGTCGTGCTCCTCGGCATTCCGACCCGCGGTGTCTTCCTCGCCCGGCGGCTCGCCGCCAAGCTGGAGGAGATCACCGACCGCAAGATGCCCGTCGGTTCGCTGGACATCACCATGTACCGGGACGACCTGCGCATGCACCCGCCGCGTGCGCTGGCCCGCACCGAGATCCCCGGTGACGGTATCGACGGCAGACTGGTCGTCCTCGTCGATGACGTGCTCTTCTCCGGCCGCACCATCCGCGCCGCCCTCGACGCCCTCAACGACATCGGGCGCCCGCGCGCGGTCCAGCTCGCGGTCCTCGTCGACCGAGGCCACCGCGAACTGCCCATCCGCGCCGACTACGTCGGCAAGAACCTCCCCACGTCGCTGCGGGAGACGGTCAAGGTCCTGCTCACCGAGGAGGACGGTCGCGACACCGTGCTGCTCGGTGTGAAGCCGACCTCGTAGCAAGCCCAGGGGCCCGCACCGCACTGGCGCGCCCATGCTTGCCCGCAATCTCCCGATATATGAACTGCCTTACGGAGCCTGACAGATGCAGCGTCATCTCATCTCGGCCGCCGACCTCACCCGCGACGACGCCGTCCTGATCCTCGACACCGCCGAGGAGATGGCCCGGGTCGCCGACCGGCCGATCAAGAAGCTGCCGACCCTGCGCGGCCGCACCGTGGTCAACCTCTTCTTCGAGGACTCGACCCGGACCCGGATCTCCTTCGAGGCCGCCGAGAAGCGGCTGTCGGCGGATGTCATCAACTTCTCCGCCAAGGGGTCGAGCGTCTCCAAGGGCGAGTCCCTGAAGGACACCGCCCAGACCCTGGAGGCCATGGGTGTCGACGCCGTCGTCATCCGGCACGGCGCCTCCGGAGCCCCCTACCGCCTCGCCAACTCCGGCTGGATCGACGCCGCCGTCATCAACGCGGGCGACGGCACCCACCAGCACCCCACCCAGGCCCTGTTGGACGCCTTCACCATGCGCCGCCGGCTCGTCGGCCGGGACGCCGGGATAGGGCAGGACCTGGCCGGCAAGCGCATCACCGTCGTCGGCGACGTCCTGCACAGCCGGGTCGCCCGCTCCAACGTCGACCTGCTGCACACCCTCGGCGCCGAGGTCACCCTGGTCGCCCCGCCCACCCTGGTGCCGGTCGGTGTCGGGAACTGGCCCTGCGAGGTGTCGTACGACCTCGACGCCGTCCTCCCCAAGTCCGACGCGGTGATGATGCTGCGCGTCCAGCGCGAGCGCATGAACGCCGCGTTCTTCCCGACCGAGCGCGAGTACTCGCGGCGCTACGGCCTCGACGGCGACCGCATGGCGCGGATGCCCGAGCACGCCATCGTGATGCACCCGGGACCGATGGTCCGCGGCATGGAGATCACCGCCGAGGTCGCCGACTCGGACCGCTGCACCGTGGTCGAGCAGGTCGCAAACGGAGTCTCCATCCGGATGGCCGTTCTCTACCTCCTGCTCGGCGGCAACGAACCCGCCGGCAGTCACGCCCGCACCATCGAGGAGAAGTAAGACCCATGAGCAAGATCCTTATCCGTGGTGCGAAGGTGCTCGGCGGGGAGCCGCAGGACGTCCTGATCGACGGTCCGGTCATCGAGGCGGTCGGCAACGGGCTCTCGGAAGAGGGCGCAGAGGTCGTGGAGGCCGCCGGCAAGGTGCTGCTGCCGGGTCTGGTCGACCTCCACACCCACCTGCGTGAGCCGGGCCGTGAGGACTCCGAGACCGTGCTGACCGGCACCCGCGCGGCTGCCTCCGGCGGCTACACGGCCGTGTTCGCCATGGCCAACACCTTCCCGGTAGCCGACACCGCCGGTGTGGTCGAGCAGGTCTACCGACTCGGCCAGGAGCACGGCTACTGCGACGTCCAGCCCATCGGCGCCGTGACCGTCGGCCTGGAGGGCAGGAAACTCGCCGAACTGGGGGCCATGCACGAGTCGGCCGCCGGGGTCACCGTCTTCTCCGACGACGGCAAGTGCGTCGACGACGCCGTGATCATGCGCCGCGCGCTGGAGTACGTGAAAGCCTTCGGCGGGGTCGTCGCCCAGCACGCCCAGGAGCCGCGGCTGACCGAGGGCGCCCAGATGAACGAGGGTGTCGTCTCGGCGGAACTGGGGCTGGGCGGCTGGCCGGCCGTCGCCGAGGAGTCGATCATCGCGCGCGATGTGCTGCTCGCCGAGCACGTCGGCTCCCGCGTCCACATCTGCCATCTCTCGACCGCCGGCTCGGTCGAGATCGTGCGCTGGGCCAAGTCCCGGGGCATCGACGTCACCGCCGAGGTCACCCCGCACCACCTGCTCCTCACCGACGAACTGGTGCGGTCGTACAACCCGGTCTACAAGGTCAACCCGCCGCTGCGCACCGAACGCGATGTCATGGCCCTGCGCGAGGCCCTCGCCGACGGCACGATCGACATCGTCGCCACCGACCACGCCCCGCACCCGCACGAGGACAAGGACTGCGAGTGGGCCGCGGCCGCCATGGGGATGGTGGGCCTTGAGACCGCGTTGTCAGTGGTACAGGAGACCATGGTGGACACGGGCCTGCTGACCTGGGCCGGCGTTGCCGACCGGATGTCCGTCAAGCCCGCGCAGATCGGACAGGCCACCGGACACGGCCGTCCCGTCTCGGCAGGTGAGCCCGCCAACCTCGCCCTTGTCGACACGGAATACCGTGGCCTGGTGGACCCCGCGGGCTTCGCCTCGCGCAGCCGCAACACCCCTTACGAGGGACGCGAGCTGCCGGGCCGTGTCACCCACACGTGGCTGCGGGGCAAGGCGACGCTCGTGGACGGGAAGCTGACGTGACACCTCTGATCCTGCTGGCCGACGAGAAGAAGTCGGCCGCGGTCACCGACTGGTCCGCCCGTATCGGCTGGCTCGTCGGCCTCGCCCTGTTCGTCGCGCTCGTCTACTGGCTGATGCGCGAGGGCTGGAAATGGCGCGGCACCCTCCAGGGCGACCTCCCGGAGCTGCCCAGCGCGCCGGACGACCTCGGCGAAGCGAAACTGACGATGAGCGGCCGCTACCACGGCTCCACCACCGCCGGGCAGTGGCTGGACCGCATCGTGGCCCGCGGCCTCGGCTCCCGCAGCCGGGTCGAGCTCACCCTGACCGACGCGGGCCTGGACGTCGTACGCCCCGGGGCGACCGACTTCTTCATCCCCGCCGCTGCGCTCCGCGAGGCCCTTCTCGGCAAGGGCATCGCGGGCAAGGTCCTCACCGAGGGCGGACTGCTCGTGGTGACCTGGGCGCACGGCGACCGGCTGATCGACTCCGGATTCCGCTCCGACCACGCGGCCGAGCACCCCGAGTGGGTCGACGCCATCAACTCCATGATCAAGACACCCAGCACGGAAGGCGCCGAACGATGACGACCTCCACCAGGGGAACCGCTTTTCAGAAGGCGCTTCCCGCCGTACTCGTCCTGGAGGACGGCCGGATCTTTCGCGGCCGCGCCTACGGGGCCGTGGGGGAGACCTTCGGCGAGGCCGTGTTCTCCACCGGTATGACCGGCTACCAGGAGACCCTGACCGACCCGTCGTACGACCGCCAGATCGTGGTCGCCACCGCCCCGCAGATCGGCAACACGGGGTGGAACGACGAGGACGACGAGTCGGGCCGCATCTGGGTCTCGGGCTACGTCGTGCGCGACCCCGCGCGCGTGCCCTCCAACTGGCGCGCCACGCGGTCCCTTGACGAGGAGCTGGTCGCCCAGGGCGTGGTCGGCGTCTCCGGGATCGACACCCGGGCCCTCACCCGCCATCTCCGTGAGCGCGGCTCGATGCGCTCCGGCATCTTCTCGGGCGAGGCGATCGCCGCCGATTCCGAGCTCCTCGCGCGCGTGCAGGCCCAGCCGCACATGAAGGGCACGAGCCTCTACGAGGAGGTCGCGACCAAGGAGGCCTACGTCGTCCCGGCGGTCGGCGAGAAGCGGTTCACCGTCGCCGCGATCGACCTCGGCATCAAGGGCATGACCCCGCAGCGGATGGCCGAGCGCGGCATCGAGGTCCATGTGCTGCCGGCCACGGCCACCGAGGACGACGTCTACGCCGTCGGCCCCGACGGCGTGTTCTTCTCCAACGGACCCGGCGACCCGGCCACGGCCGACGGCCCGGTGGCCCTGATGGCCACCGTCCTGGAGCGGAAGACCCCGCTGTTCGGCATCTGCTTCGGCAACCAGATCCTCGGACGCGCGCTCGGCTTCGGCACCTACAAGCTGAAGTACGGCCATCGGGGTATCAACCAGCCGGTCCAGGACCGTACGACCGGCAAGGTCGAGGTCACCGCGCACAACCACGGTTTCGCCGTGGACGCCCCGCTCGACCAGGTCAGTGAGACCAAGTTCGGCCGCGCCGAGGTCTCGCACGTCTGCCTGAACGACGATGTCGTGGAGGGGCTGCAGCTGCTCGACCAGCCGGCCTTCTCCGTCCAGTACCACCCCGAAGCGGCAGCCGGCCCGCACGACGCCGCCTACCTGTTCGACCGCTTCGTTTCCCTGATGGAGGGCCAGCGTGCCTAAGCGCACCGATATCCAGTCCGTCCTGGTCATCGGCTCCGGCCCGATCGTCATCGGCCAGGCCGCCGAGTTCGACTACTCCGGCACCCAGGCCTGCCGTGTGCTGCGGGCTGAGGGGCTGCGGGTGATCCTGGTCAACTCCAACCCGGCGACGATCATGACCGACCCGGAGATCGCCGACGCGACCTATGTCGAGCCGATCACCCCGGAGTTCGTCGAGAAGATCATCGCGAAGGAGCGTCCCGACGCCCTGCTGCCCACCCTGGGCGGGCAGACCGCGCTGAACACCGCGATCTCGCTGGACGCGAACGGCGTCCTCGCCAAGTACGGTGTCGAGCTGATCGGCGCGAATGTGGCCGCGATCCACAAGGGCGAGGACCGCGACCAGTTCAAGGACGTCGTGGCCGAGGTCCGCCGCAAGATCGGGCACGGCGAGTCCGCGCGCTCCGTGATCTGCCACACCATGGACGAGGTCCTCGCCGGTGTCGACACCCTCGGCGGCGGCTATCCGGTGGTGGTGCGACCCTCCTTCACCATGGGCGGCGCCGGTTCCGGCTTCGCGCACGACGAGGAGGAACTGCGCCGGATCGCCGGGCAGGGCCTGACGCTCTCTCCCACCACCGAGGTGCTCCTGGAGGAGTCGATCCTGGGCTGGAAGGAGTACGAGCTGGAGCTGATGCGCGACAAGCACGACAACGTCGTGGTCGTCTGCTCCATCGAGAACTTCGACCCGATGGGCGTGCACACCGGTGACTCGATCACGGTGGCCCCGGCGATGACGCTGACCGACCGCGAGTACCAGATCCTGCGGGACATCGGCATCGCCGTCATCCGCGAGGTCGGTGTGGACACGGGTGGCTGCAACATCCAGTTCGCGGTGAACCCGGAGGACGGCCGGGTCATCGTGATCGAGATGAACCCACGTGTGTCACGGTCCTCGGCGCTGGCCTCCAAGGCGACCGGCTTCCCGATCGCGAAGATCGCCGCGAAGCTGGCCGTCGGCTACACGCTCGACGAGATTCCCAACGACATCACGCAGGAGACCCCGGCCTCCTTCGAGCCCACGCTCGACTATGTGGTCGTCAAGGCGCCGCGGTTCGCGTTCGAGAAGTTCCCGCAGGCCGACTCCACGCTGACCACCACCATGAAGTCGGTCGGTGAGGCCATGGCCATCGGCCGTAACTTCCCCGAGGCTTTCCAGAAGGCGCTGCGCTCGCTGGAGAAGAAGGGCAGCCAGTTCACGTTCACCGGCGAGCCCGGCGACAAGAAGGCGCTGCTGCACGAGGCGGTGCGGCCCACCGACGGCCGGATCAACACGGTCATGCAGGCCATCCGCGCGGGCGCCACGCCCGAGGAGGTCTTCGCGTTCACGAAGATCGACCCGTGGTTCGTGGACCAGCTGTTCCTGATCAAGGAGATCGCCGACGAACTGGCGGCCGCCGCCGAACTCACCCCCGGCCTGCTGGCCGAGGCCAAGCGGCACGGCTTCTCCGACCAGCAGATCGGCGAGATCCGCGGCCTGCGCGAGGACGTCGTCCGCGAGGTCCGGCACGCGCTGGGGGTGCGCCCGGTCTACAAGACGGTCGACACCTGCGCGGCCGAGTTCGCCGCGAAGACGCCGTACTTCTACTCCTCCTACGACGAGGAGACGGAGGTGGCGTCCCGCGAGAAGCCCGCGGTGATCATCCTGGGGTCGGGCCCGAACCGGATCGGCCAGGGCATCGAGTTCGACTACTCGTGTGTGCACGCGTCCTTCGCGCTGTCGGACGCCGGGTACGAGACGGTGATGGTCAACTGCAACCCGGAGACCGTCTCCACCGACTACGACACCTCCGACCGGCTGTACTTCGAGCCGCTCACCCTGGAGGACGTGCTGGAGATCGTCCACGCCGAGCAGCAGGCCGGCCCCATCGCGGGCGTGGTGGTGCAGCTGGGCGGCCAGACCCCGCTGGGTCTGGCGCAGGCGCTCAAGGACAACGGGGTGCCGGTCGTCGGCACCCCGCCCGAGGCGATCCACGCGGCCGAGGACCGGGGCGCCTTCGGGCGGGTGCTTGCGGAGGCGGGCCTGCCGGCGCCCAAGCACGGCACGGCGACCACCTTCGCCGAGGCCAAGGCCATCGCCGACGAGATCGGCTACCCGGTCCTCGTCCGCCCCTCGTACGTCCTGGGCGGCCGCGGCATGGAGATCGTCTACGACGAGACCCGGCTGGCCGCCTACATCGCCGAGTCGACCGAGATCAGCCCCACCCGGCCGGTCCTGGTCGACCGGTTCCTGGACGACGCGATCGAGATCGACGTCGACGCCCTCTACGACGGCGAGGAGCTCTACCTCGGCGGCGTCATGGAACACATCGAGGAGGCCGGCATCCACTCCGGCGACTCCGCGTGCGCGCTGCCCCCGATCACCCTCGGCGGCTTCGACATCAAGCGGCTGCGGGCGTCCACGGAGGCCATCGCGCGCGGGGTGGGGGTCCGCGGTCTGATCAACATCCAGTTCGCGATGGCCGGGGACATCCTCTACGTCCTCGAAGCCAACCCCCGCGCCTCCCGCACCGTCCCCTTCACCTCGAAGGCGACCGCGGTGCCGCTGGCCAAGGCCGCCGCCCGGATCTCCCTGGGCGCCACCGTCGCCGAACTGCGCGCCGAGGGACTGCTGCCGGCCCGCGGTGACGGCGGCGAACTGCCCTTCGACGCGCCGATCTCCGTGAAGGAGGCGGTCATGCCGTGGTCGCGTTTCCGGGACATCCAGGGCCGGGGCGTCGACACCGTGCTCGGCCCGGAGATGCGCTCCACCGGCGAGGTCATGGGCATCGACTCCGTCTTCGGCACCGCCTACGCCAAGTCCCAGGCCGGCGCGTACGGGCCGCTGCCGACCAAGGGCCGCGCGTTCATCTCGGTCGCCAACCGCGACAAGCGCTCGATGATCTTCCCGGCGCGGGAACTGGTCGCCCACGGCTTCGAACTGCTCGCCACCTCCGGCACGGCCGAGGTGCTCAAGCGCAACGGCATCAACGCCACGGTGGTGCGCAAGCAGTCCGACGGCATCGGGCCGAACGGCGAGCGCACGATCGTCCAGCTCATCCACGACGGCGAGGTCGACCTCATCGTCAACACCCCGTACGGCACGGGGGGTCGCCTGGACGGGTACGAGATCCGGACGGCCGCGGTGGCGCGGTCGGTGCCGTGCCTGACGACGGTTCAGGCGCTGGCGGCGGCCGTGCAGGGGATCGACGCGCTGAACCACGGGGACGTGGGTGTGCGGTCGCTCCAGGAGCACGCGGAACGCCTGACCGCGGCGAGGGGCTAGAAGCCCGTAGTGAGGATGCGGACCGGTTCTGGCTGGTCGCGCAGTTCCCCGCGCCTCTGACGGGGCGCGTTGCCCAGCTGTCTATGAAGGGGGGCACCGGTGACGGTGTCCCCCTCCGCATGAGGACTCCATGTACAAGATCTTCTTCAATCTCGTTTTCAAGCGGATGGACCCGGAACAGGCCCACTACCTGGCCTTCCGTTGGATCCGCGTGGCCGTTCGCATCCCGGTGCTGCGCACCTTCGTCGCGGCCGCCCTGGCGCCCCGCCACAAGGAACTGCGCACCGAGGCCTTCGGGCTGCGGATGCACGGGCCCTTCGGGCTGGCCGCCGGGTTCGACAAGAACGCCGTCGCGATCGACGGTATGTCGATGCTCGGGTTCGACCACGTCGAGATCGGCACGGTCACCGGCGAGGCGCAGCCCGGCAATCCCAAGAAGCGGCTGTTCCGGCTGGTCGCCGACCGGGCGCTGATCAACCGGATGGGATTCAACAACGACGGATCGCTCACCGTCGCCGCCCGGCTCGCCTCCCGTGAGCCCGTCTTCAAGACCGTCGTGGGCGTCAACATCGGCAAGACCAAGGCCGTACCGGAGGCCGAGTCGGTCGGCGACTACGTGAAGTCCGCCGAGCGGCTCGCGCGGTACGCCGACTACCTGGTCGTGAACGTGTCATCCCCGAACACGCCGGGACTGCGCGACCTCCAGGCCGTCGATCATCTGCGTCCGCTCCTGACGGCCGTTCGCGAGGCCGCCGACCGCGTGGTGGCGAACCGCCGGGTGCCGCTGCTGGTGAAGATCGCGCCGGACCTCGCCGACGAGGACGTCGACGCCGTCGCCGACCTGGCCGTCGAGCTGGGCCTTGACGGGATCATCGCGACGAACACCACCATCGCGCGCGAGGGTCTCGGGCTACGCTCCGGCCACGAGCTGGTGAAGGAGACCGGGGGGCTCTCCGGGGCCCCTCTGAAGGCGCGGTCCCTGGAAGTGCTGCGGCGGCTGTACGCGCGCGTGGGCGACCGGATCACCCTGGTCGGCGTCGGCGGCATCGAGAACGCCGAGGACGCCTGGCAGCGCATCCTGGCCGGTGCCACGCTGGTCCAGGGCTACAGCGCCTTCGTCTACGAGGGACCCTTCTGGGGCCGCGCCATCCACAAGGGCCTCGCGGCGCGCCTGCGCACCAGTCCGTACGCCACGCTCGCCGACGCGGTGGGCGCCGATGTGAGGAAGACCGTATGAGCCCGTTGGAGCCCTTCGGCGCACGGCTGCGCCGTGTGATGGACGAGCGCGGTCCGCTGTGCGTCGGTATCGACCCGCACGCCTCGCTGCTCTCCGAGTGGGGTCTGAACGACGACGTGGCAGGGCTTGAGCGGTTCAGCCGGACCGTGGTGGAGGCGGTGGCCGACCGGGTCGCGGTCATGAAGCCGCAGAGCGCGTTCTTCGAGCGGTTCGGCTCGCGCGGGGTGGCCGTCCTGGAAAGGGTGGTGCAGGAGGCGCGCGCGGCCGGAACCCTGGTCGTCATGGACGCCAAGCGCGGCGACATCGGCTCCACCATGGCCGGGTACGCGGAGGCCTACCTGAGCAAGGACGCGCCGCTGTTCTCGGACGCCCTGACCGTCTCGCCCTATCTCGGCTACGGCTCGCTCAGCCCGGCCGTGGCGCTGGCCCGGGAGAGCGGAGCCGGCTTGTTCGTGCTGGCGCTGACCTCGAACCCGGAGGGCCCCGAGGTGCAGCACGCGGTGCGTTCCGACGGCCGGACGGTCGGCGCGACCATGCTGGCCCACCTGGCCGCCGAGAACACGGGGGAGGAGCCGCTGGGCTCCTTCGGCGCCGTCGTCGGCGCGACGGTCGGCGACCTGTCGTCGTACGACCTCGACATCAACGGTCCGCTGCTCGCGCCCGGCGTCGGAGCCCAGGGGGCGACCGCCGCCGACCTTCCCACGGTCTTCGGGGCCGCAGTGCGCAATGTCGTTCCAAACGTGAGCCGAGGTGTTTTGCGTCACGGTCCCGACGCCGGAGCGCTTCGGGCGGCCGCGGAGCGGTTCGCGGGTGAGATCCGGGACGTCCTCGCAGGTGGATGAGTCCTCCGATGAGTGATCCTGGAGCGCTTCGGCGAGCGCTCCGGCGACGGGTTCAGCGTGAATACATCCTCAAATCCTGGGCAGTATGTCTGAAATGTCTGGCCTCACGGAGGCTGACCAGGACTTTTCCGCTGTTCTCGCTGACTCTGGCGGACTTGCCCGCTAGTCTCCGAGCAGAGTGAACGGGCAAGCGTGTTGCTCGTAGCTCCCCAGGTGTGGGGCGACTAGGTTCCTCACCGGTCCGTATCCGACAGTTCGACATCCGAGGTGACGTAGGCGTGGCTCTTCCGCCCCTTACCCCTGAACAGCGCGCAGCCGCGCTCGAAAAGGCCGCCGCGGCTCGCCGGGAGCGGGCCGAGGTCAAGAATCGACTCAAGCACTCCGGCGCCTCTCTCCATGAGGTCATCAAGCAGGGCCAGGAAAACGACGTCATCGGCAAGATGAAGGTCTCCGCCCTGCTCGAGTCCCTGCCGGGCGTGGGCAAGGTCCGCGCCAAGCAGATCATGGAGCGACTCGGGATCTCCGAGAGCCGGCGGGTGCGTGGCCTCGGTTCCAACCAGATCGCGTCCCTGGAGCGCGAGTTCGGCAGCACCGGCTCCTGATCACCGGGCGGTCCGGGACAGTCGTCCCGGGCAACCTGCGATTGCTGGAATAATCGCTGCATGGCTGCAACATTCCGGGGGACGACCCCCGAGCCCCCGGACGTACGTCCGCGGCTGACCGTGCTCTCCGGCCCCTCCGGGGTCGGCAAGAGCACGGTCGTCGCCCATATGCGCAAGGAGCACCCCGAGGTCTGGCTCTCGGTGTCGGCGACCACCCGCAGGCCCCGCCCGGGCGAGAAGCACGGAGTGCACTATTTCTTCGTCTCCGACGAGGAGATGGACAAGCTCATCGCCAACGGCGAGCTCCTGGAGTGGGCCGAATTCGCCGGCAACCGCTACGGCACCCCGCGACAGGCGGTGCTGGAGCACCTGGAGTCCGGGGTGCCGGTGCTGCTGGAGATCGATCTCCAGGGCGCCCGGCAGGTCCGCGAGTCCATGCCGGAGGGTCGGCTGGTGTTCCTGGCCCCTCCCTCCTGGGAGGAGCTGGTGCGCAGGCTCACCGGACGGGGCACCGAGCCGCCCGAGGTGATCGAGCGCCGTCTGGACGCGGCCAAGATCGAGCTGGCGGCGGAGCCGGAGTTCGACGAGACACTGGTCAACACCTCCGTCGAGGACGTGGCGCGCGAGCTGCTAGCCTTGATGGACGTTGTGTGATCGTCCCTGATCATTCAGACTGAATCTTTCCCATCCATCGGAAGGCAGAGCGTGTCCTCTTCCATCACCGCGCCCGAGGGCATCATCAACCCTCCGATCGACGAGCTCCTCGAGGCCACCGACTCGAAGTACAGCCTCGTGATCTACGCGGCCAAGCGTGCCCGTCAGATCAACGCGTACTACTCGCAGCTCGGCGAGGGTCTCCTGGAGTACGTCGGTCCGCTCGTCGACACCCACGTCCACGAGAAGCCGCTCTCCATCGCCCTGCGCGAGATCAACGCGGGTCTGCTGACCTCCGAGGCCGTCGAAGGCCCGGCGCAGTAGTACTTTCAGATTGCGGTTGACTTATCCACAGGCCCGGCAGTCATGCTGCCGGGCCTGTGGTGTGTGATGGAGTCGTGGATTCAACGAGTGGAGGCCCGGTGGACAAGCCGAAGGTCGTGCTGGGGGTCAGCGGTGGCATCGCCGCGTACAAGGCCTGCGAGCTGCTGAGAAGGTTCACCGAGTCGGGCCACGACGTCCGGGTCGTGCCCACCGCCTCCGCGCTGCACTTCGTCGGCGCCGCCACCTGGTCCGCCCTCTCCGGTAACCCCGTCTCCACCGAGGTCTGGGACCACGTCGAAGAGGTCCCCCATGTCCGGATCGGCCAGCACGCCGACCTGGTCGTGGTCGCCCCCGCCACCGCCGACATGCTCGCCAAGGCGGCCCACGGCCTCGCCGACGACCTGCTCACCAACACCCTCCTCACGGCCCGCTGCCCGGTCGTCTTCGCTCCCGCGATGCACACCGAGATGTGGGAGCACCCGGCCACCCAGGAGAACGTGGCCACGCTGCGCCGCCGCGGCGCCGTCGTCATCGAACCGGCGGTCGGCCGCCTCACCGGGGTCGACACCGGCAAGGGCCGCTTCCCCGACCCGGTGGAGATCTTCGAGGACTGCCGTCGCATCCTCGTGCGGGGAGGGCGGGAGCCCGACCTTACGGGGCGTCATGTCGTCATCTCCGCCGGCGGTACCCGAGAGCCCCTCGACCCCGTCCGCTTCCTCGGTAACCGCTCCTCCGGCAAGCAGGGCTACGCCCTCGCCCGCACGGCTGCCGCGCGGGGCGCCCGGGTGACGCTGGTCGCGGCCAACACCACCGGTCTGCCCGACCCGGCCGGCGTGGACGTCGTCCCGGTCGGTACGGCCGTACAGCTTCGGGAGGCGGTGCTCAAGGCGGCCGCCGACGCCGACGCCGTGGTCATGGCCGCCGCCGTCGCCGACTTCCGCCCCGCGGTCTACGCGGCCGGGAAGATCAAGAAGAAGGACGGCCAGGATCCCGAGCCGATCGTACTGGTGCGGAATCCGGACATCCTCGCGGAGATCTCGGCCGACCGGGCGCGGCCCGGACAGGTGATCGTCGGCTTCGCTGCCGAGACCGACGACGTCCTCGCCAACGGCCGGACCAAGCTGGCGCGCAAGGGCTGCGACCTGCTCGTGGTGAACGAGGTGGGGGAGCGCAAGACCTTCGGTTCCGAGGAGAACGAGGCCGTGGTGCTCGGTGCCGACGGCAGTGAGACGCCTGTGCCGCACGGGCCCAAGGAGGCTCTCGCCGACATCGTGTGGGATCTGGTGGCGGCCCGATTGGGTTGACTTTTTTCAGCCATTCGTCAACTTTTCCGGACGTCACATCGGGGTGTGGGGCTCTGTTCAACGCCGCCGCCCATTGGGCAGAATGCCTGTGCCGCAGGTCACAGCACTCCCGAGTGGCGAGACAGGTGGGCCGACGGCAAGGTACGACCGATAAACTGTTCTCGGACGATGCCGGGCGCAGCTCCCCGTGTCGTCCGCCAATGATCAGCCAGCAGCCGCTGCAACCCCAGGGAGCGTTGTGTCCCGTCGCCTGTTCACCTCGGAGTCCGTGACCGAGGGTCACCCCGACAAGATCGCTGACCAGATCAGCGACACCATTCTCGACGCGCTTCTGCGCGAGGACCCGACCTCCCGGGTCGCCGTCGAGACGCTGATCACCACCGGTCTGGTGCACGTGGCCGGCGAGGTCACGACCAAGACGTACGCGGACATCGCGACGCTGGTCCGCCACAAGATCCTCGAGATCGGCTACGACTCTTCGAAGAAGGGCTTCGACGGCGCGTCCTGCGGCGTCTCGGTCTCGATCGGCGCGCAGTCCCCGGACATCGCACAGGGCGTGGACACCGCTTACGAGTCCCGGGTCGAGGGTGCCGCCGCAGGTGACGACCTCGACGAGCTCGACAAGCAGGGCGCCGGCGACCAGGGGCTGATGTTCGGCTACGCCTCCGACGAGACGCCGACCCTCATGCCGCTGCCGATCTTCCTGGCGCACCGCCTGTCCAAGCGCCTGTCCGAGGTCCGCAAGAACGGCACCATCCCCTACCTGCGCCCGGACGGCAAGACGCAGGTCACCATCGAGTACGACGGCGACAAGGCCGTCCGCCTCGACACGGTCGTCGTCTCCAGCCAGCACGCCTCGGACATCGACCTGGAGTCGCTGCTCGCCCCCGACATCCGCGAGTTCGTCGTGGAGCCCGAGCTGAAGGCCCTGCTGGACGAGGGCATCAAGCTCGACACCGAGGGCTACCGCCTCCTGGTCAACCCGACCGGCCGCTTCGAGATCGGTGGCCCGATGGGGGACGCGGGTCTGACGGGCCGCAAGATCATCATCGACACCTACGGCGGTATGGCCCGCCACGGTGGCGGCGCCTTCTCCGGCAAGGACCCGTCCAAGGTCGACCGTTCCGCCGCCTACGCCATGCGCTGGGTCGCCAAGAACGTGGTCGCGGCCGGCCTGGCCTCCCGCTGCGAGGTCCAGGTGGCCTACGCGATCGGCAAGGCCGAGCCCGTCGGTCTGTTCGTGGAGACCTTCGGCACCGCCAAGATCGACGCCGAGAAGATCGAGAAGGCGATCGACGAGGTCTTCGACCTGCGTCCGGCCGCGATCATCCGCGACCTCGACCTGCTCCGCCCGATCTACGCGCAGACCGCCGCGTACGGCCACTTCGGCCGCGAGCTCCCCGAGTTCACCTGGGAGAAGACGGACCGCGTGGACGCCCTGCGCAAGGCCGCGGGCCTCTGACCCGCAGACGCGACTGACCTCGGCTCCTGTGATCACCGCCCGGTTGTCACAGGAGCCGAGGCCGTTCCGGGCCGGTTGGCAGGGCAGGGAGACGAATCTTCGCGGCACGGCCGTTGTCGGTGGCGTTTGGTAGGAATGCAAGCGTGAGCAGCGAGAACGGGCAGGGGGGCGGCGGCGCCGAAGGGGCGCCGCCGGAGCAGCTCGCGCTCATCCGGGAGAGCGTGCGGGGGGCCAAGGTGCCCCGGGCCAAGCCACGGACCTGGCGGGGGGCCGAGCTGGCGGAGCGACTGCCGGTCGCGCGGGTGCTCGTGGACAAGGGCGTGCTCCACCTGGACCGGTACTTCGACTACGCCGTCCCGGCCGAGCTGGACGCCGACGCCCAGCCGGGGGTGCGGGTGCGGGTGCGGTTCGGAGCCGGTCGGCACCGGGTGCGGGACGGACGCCGCGAGGGCGGGGGGCTCATCGACGGGTTCCTCGTGGAGCGGCTCCCCGAGTCCGACTACCCGGGGCCGCTGGCCGCACTGGCCCAGGTGGTGTCGCCCGAGCCGGTACTGAGCGAGGAACTGCTGCGGCTCGCCCGGGCCGTCGCCGACCGTTACGCGGGGAGCCTCGCGGACGTGTTGCAGCTGGCCGTGCCGCCACGCAGCGCACGGGCCGAGAAGCGGCCCTCGCCCGAACCGCTGCCGCCGCCGAGCCCACCGGACGCCGGTTCCTGGACTCGGTACGAGCACGGGCCCGCCTTCATCGAGGCGCTGGCCTCCGGTGGTGCGCCGCGCGCCGTGTGGAACGCCCTGCCGGGACCCGAGTGGAGCGACGAACTCGCCCGGGCCGTCGCCGCCACGCTCGCCTCGGGACGCGGCGCGCTCGTCGTCGTACCGGACGGGCGGGCCGCCGCACGGGTCGATGCCGCGCTGAGCGATGTCCTCGGGCCGGGCCGGCATGCACTGCTCACCGCCGATGCCGGGCCCGAGAAGCGGTACGGGCAGTGGCTCGCCGTCAGCCGCGGCTCGGTGCGGGCGGTGGTGGGAACGAGGGCCGCCATGTTCGCGCCGGTACGGGACCTCGGGCTCGTCGCCGTCTGGGACGACGGGGACGACAGCCACAGCGAGCAGCACGCCCCGCAGCCGCATGCGAGGGATGTCCTGCTGCTGCGCGCCGCGCTGGACAAGTGCGGCTTTCTGCTGGGGAGCTGGAGCTGCACGGTGGAGGCCGCGCAACTCGTGGAGAACGGCTGGGCGCGGCCCCTGGTCGCCGGGCGGGAACAGGTACGGCGGTCCGCGCCCCTTGTGCGGACGGTGGGCGACGGAGATCTCGCGCGGGATGAGGCCGCGCGGGCCGCGCGGCTGCCGACGCTCGCCTGGCAGGCGGTCCGGGACGGTCTGCGGCACGGACCCGTGCTCGTGCAGGTGCCCCGGCGGGGATACGTGCCGCGCATGGCCTGCGCCCAGTGCCGTGCGCCCGCCCGCTGCCGGCACTGCGCCGGCCCGCTGGAGGCGCGGGACGCGGGAGCGCTGGGCTGTGCGTGGTGCGGGCGCGAGGAGAGCGACTGGCACTGCCCCGAGTGCGGTGGTTTCCGGCTGCGTGCCCAGGTGGTCGGGGCCCGGCGGACCGCCGAGGAGCTGGGGCGGGCGTTTCCCGCCGTACCGGTACGGACCTCGGGGCGGGAGCATGTGCTGGACACCGTGCCGGAGACGCCCGCGCTGGTCGTGAGCACACCGGGCGCCGAGCCGGTCGCCGAGGGCGGCTATGCGGCAGCCCTGCTGCTGGACGGCTGGGCGATGCTCGGGCGGCCGGATCTGCGGGCCGGTGAGGACGCGCTGCGGCGGTGGATCGCGGCCGGGGCGCTGGTGCGGCCGCAGGACGAGGGCGGCACCGTGGTCGTCGTCGCGGAGCCCACGCTGCGGCCCGTGCAGGCGCTGGTGCGCTGGGATCCCGTCGGGCACGCGGTACGGGAACTCGCCGAGCGGGCCGAGCTGGGGTTTCCGCCGGTGTCGCGGATGGCGGCGGTGTCGGGGCCGGCGGAGGCAGTCGCGGAGTTCCTCGCTACGGCCGAACTGCCGCCGGACGCGGAGGTGTTGGGGCCGGTGCCGGTGCCCGTGGTGCGGGCCGGGGCGCCTCGGCGGGCGGGGGCGCCGCCGCCCGGTGAGCACTGGGAGCGGGCGTTGGTACGGGTGCCGCCCGGGAGCGGTGCCGCGCTGGCGGCCGCGCTGAAGACGGCTCAGGCCGCGCGGATGGCGCGGGGGGGTGCGGAGCCCGTACGGGTCCGGGTCGATCCGCCGGACATCGGCTGAGGGCGAGACGACGGGAGGCGGGGGAGCGGGCGGCCGGGCAGACGGCTGCCCGCCCGGGCGCTTGCCGGGAGGGCAGAGGGCGGGCGGGGCAGCCCCTTGAGGTCAGCCGTTGTCCTGGTCAGCTGTTGTTTCTGGTCAGCGGTTGTCCGGTCAACCGCTGTCCGGGTCTGCCGTTGCGCGGGTCTGCCGCTGTCCGGGTTTGCCGCTGTCCGGGTCTGCCGTTGCGCGGGTCAGCCGTTGCGCGGGCCTGGGAAGGCTGTTGGCCTCGCCTCGTCGCGGAGGGTGGGGCTGCCCGCGGTCGGCTGGGTCGGCATGGAGCGGGCGGCCGGGACCGTGGGGACCGTGGGCAGGCCGGCGCCCACGTTGATCGTGCGGGTGCCGGACGGCTCCGTCGGCCGTTCGGTCTCGGCGACCGGCGTCGGCTGGGCCGCGGCGCGACGGGCGCCGTAACGGCGGTGCACCGCCTGCTTGGTCACCCCGAGCGCGGAGCCCACCGCGTCCCACGAGAAGCCGAGTGAGCGGTCGAAGTCCACGGCGGCCGTGACCAGGGTTTCGACGCTGTCCCGGAGTTCCTGGGCAAGGCGGACCGTCGGGGCGGGGGCGCGTCCGTAGACGACGAAGCCCGTGGACGGGCCGGAGCGGCGCGGGCGGTAGACGTTGCCCAACTGGGCGGTGAGGGTGCGCAGTGCGTCCACCTGCCGGCGGACCCGCTCGATGTCCCGCACCAACAAGTGCAGGCTGGCCCGGGCCTGGGCGTCGTGGGTTGCGTGGTCGGCCATGAACAAGCCTCTCGAACCGGCGTTGAAAGGAATGGGCCGCGTATGCGGCCCGTTGTGGTCAACTCTTTCTTGACCAACGCGTGGGCGCTCCGCTGGTCACGGTGTGGGGGCGTATGGGCATATGCGTACGCCGTGCGCCGGGGTGTGCACCACCCGGAGTGTTGTGGCGTTCTCTCCGGGCCGCGCACCGCCCGTTCGGGCCGGCAGAGAGGCTGAGGCGACCTGTGGGGCCTTCGCCGTCGGCGGCTTGCGGTTCGTGGGTGGTGGTTTCGGGTTGCGGCATAGACTTGTGCGTTGCCCGTGTTCGTCCCGTCCGAGAGGCCCTCAGTCGCCCATGAAGCTTGTCTTCGCCGGTACCCCCGAAGTCGCCGTTCCCGCTCTGGACGCTCTCATCGCCTCCGGGCGGCACGAGGTGGCCGCCGTGGTCACGCGGCCCGACGCGCCGGCCGGGCGGGGCCGCAGGCTGGTCGCTTCCCCTGTGGCCGAGCGGGCGATGGAGGCCGGGATCGAGGTGCTGAGGCCGCAGAAGCCGCGCGATCCGGAGTTCCTTGAGCGGCTGAAGGCCATCGGGCCGGACTGCTGCCCGGTCGTCGCCTACGGTGCGCTGCTGCCGCGGGTCGCCCTCGACGTGCCGGCCCACGGGTGGGTCAATCTGCACTTCTCGCTGCTCCCCGCCTGGCGTGGGGCGGCGCCCGTCCAGCACTCCATCATGGCGGGCGACGAGATCACGGGCGCGTCCACCTTCCTGATCGAGGAGGGCCTCGACTCCGGGCCCGTCTACGGGACCGTCACCGAGGAGATCCGGCCCACCGACACCAGCGGTGATCTGCTGACGCGGCTCGCGTTCGCCGGGTCCGGGCTGCTCGCCGCGACCATGGACGGCATCGAGGACGGCACGCTCAAGGCCGTACCGCAGCCGGCCGAGGGCATCACCCTCGCCCCGAAGATCACCGTCGAGGACGCCAGGGTCGACTGGTCGGCGCCCGCGCTGCGGGTCGACCGGGTGGTGCGCGGCTGCACTCCCGCCCCCGGTGCCTGGACCACCTTCCGCGGTGAGCGGCTCAAGCTGATCCAGGTCACGCCGGTGCCCGAGCGGACCGACCTCGCGCCGGCCCAGATCGCCGTCGGGAAGCACAGCGCGCACGTGGGGACGGGGTCCTACGCCGTGGAACTGCTCTGGGTGCAGGCCCAGGGCAAGAAGCCGATGCGGGCGGCCGACTGGGCGCGTGGCGTGCGCATCGGCGCCGGGGAGACCCTCGGCGACTGAGCCGCCCCTTCTCAGCAGCGGCTTTCCGGCGTGCGCGGCGTACCCTGGGAGTCGCATCATTCCCATAACCGGAGCACCTTTTTCGTGAGCCAGCAGTCGCGGGGGCCGCGTCGGCCCGCCAAGCCCTACCGTCGTCCCCAGAAGGACCCCGTCCGCCTCCTCGCTTTCGAGGCGCTGCGCGCCGTGGACGAGCGGGACGCGTATGCCAACCTCGTGCTGCCGCCGTTGCTGCGCAAGGCGCGGGAGAAGGAGGGGCTCGACAAGTTCGACGCGAGGGACGCCGCCCTCGCGACCGAGCTGGTGTACGGGACGCTGCGCCGGCAGGGGACGTACGACGCGATCATCGCCGAGTGCGTCGACCGGCCGCTGCGCGAGGTCGACCCGCCGGTGCTGGACGTGCTGAGCCTTGGTGTCCACCAGCTCCTCGGCACGCGGATCCCGTCCCACGCCGCCGTGTCCGCCTCCGTCGAGCTGGCCCGGGTGGTGCTGGGAGACGGACGGGCCAAGTTCGTCAACGCCGTACTGCGCAAGGTCGCGCAGGAGGACCTCGACGGCTGGCTCGCGAAGGTCGCGCCCTCCTACGACCAGGACCCCGAAGACCATCTCGCCGTGGTGCACTCGCACCCGCGGTGGGTCGTCTCGGCACTCTGGGACTCCCTGGGCGGGGGCCGTGCGGGGATCGAGGAACTGCTGGCCGCCGACAACGAGCGGCCCGAGGTGACGCTGGTCGCCCGGCCGGGGCGGGCCACCGCCGAGGAGCTGCTCGATGAGGAAGCGGCCGTGCCGGGGCGCTGGTCGCCGTACGCGGTGCGGCTCAGCGAGGGTGGGGAGCCCGGCGCCATCGAGGCCGTGCGGGAGGGCCGGGCCGGTGTGCAGGACGAGGGCAGCCAGCTGGTGGCCCTCGCGCTCGCCAACGTGCCGCTCGACGGCCCGGACCGGACCTGGCTCGACGGCTGCGCCGGGCCGGGCGGCAAGGCCGCGCTGCTCGCCGCGCTCGCCGCTGAGCGCGGGGCCGTACTTCTTGCTTCGGAGAAGCAGCCGCACCGGGCCGGTCTGGTGGAGAAGGCGCTGCACGGCAATCCGGGGCCGTACCAGGTCATCGCCGCCGACGGCACGCGGCCGCCGTGGCGTCCCGGCACCTTCGACCGGGTGCTGATGGACGTCCCGTGCACCGGGCTCGGTGCCCTTCGCCGCCGCCCGGAGGCGCGCTGGCGCCGCCGGCCCGAGGACCTCGACAACTTCGCCCCGCTGCAGCGTGCGCTGCTGCGTACCGCGATCGAGTCGGTGCGGGTGGGCGGGATCGTCGGGTACGCCACGTGCTCGCCGCATCTCGCGGAGACGCGCGCGGTGGTCCAGGACGTGCTGAAGCAGCACCCGGAGACGGAGCTGGTGGATGCGCGCCCGTTGCTGCCGGGTGTGCCGGAGCTGGGCGAGGGGCCCGACGTGCAGCTCTGGCCCCACCTGCACGGTACGGACGCGATGTACCTGGCGCTGATCCGAAGGACTGGCTGACGTCGGCTGAGGAGCGCCCCGTCAGGGGCGCGCGGCTGTGTCGATTTGCGGCCACCGCCGCGTGAGCGCGACCAGCCCCCAGCCACCCGCGGATGACCCGCAACCCCGACCACCCCCGAACCCCACGGGGCCCGAACCCGGCAGGGCATGGCACGCTTGACGCATGGCCGTGCAGATCAACCCCAGCATCCTGTCCGCCGACTTCGCCCGCCTCGCGGACGAGGCCAAGGCGGTCGAAGGCGCCGACTGGCTCCACGTCGACGTCATGGACAACCACTTCGTCCCGAACCTCACGCTCGGTGTGCCGGTCGTAGAGTCCCTGGCCCGGGCCACGGACACCCCGCTGGACTGCCATCTGATGATCGAGGCCCCCGACCGCTGGGCACCCCAGTACGTCGAAGCGGGTGCCTCCTCCGTCACCTTCCATGTGGAAGCGGCGGCCGCCCCGGTGCGGCTCGCGCGTGAGATCCGGGCGAAGGGTGCCCGTGCCTCCATGGCGCTCAAGCCCGCGACGCCCATCGAGCCGTACGAGGACCTGCTCCCCGAGCTGGACATGCTGCTGGTCATGACGGTGGAGCCGGGCTTCGGCGGCCAGTCGTTTCTCGACATCATGCTGCCGAAGATCCGCCGTACCCGGGAGTTGATCAGCAAGCACGGGCTGGAGTTGTGGCTGCAGGTGGACGGTGGAGTTTCGGCGACGACGATCGAGCGGTGCGCGGACGCCGGAGCCGACGTTTTTGTGGCAGGTTCAGCGGTGTACGGGGCAAACGACCCGGCAGAGGCGGTACGTGCACTACGCACCCAGGCAGAGGCGGCCACGGCCGCCGCGTCGTGGGCGTGCGACCACTGAGGTACGGGAACGTGAACGGCTCCGATCAGGGCTGATCGACTGCGCCGGATCTGCAAGGATGAACGGCGTATCCAGAGTGTGAACAGCAGTGAGGAGATGGCCGTGTCGGGTATGTCGGCGGGCCGGTCAGCCATGCGGATGGGACCCGCTGAGCTGGTGCAGGCGGCGGCCATGGCCCGCCGCTTCTACCTCGAGGGCAAGTCCAAGATCCAGATCGCTGAGGAGTTCGGCGTCAGCCGCTTCAAAGTGGCCCGGGTACTGGAGACTGCCCTCGAAAGGGATCTCGTACGCATCGAGATCCGTGTGCCGGCCGAACTGGACGCGGAGCGCTCCGACGCGCTCCGCGCCCGCTACGGTCTACGGCACGCCGTCGTGGTCGAGTCCCCGGCCGAGGCGGAGGAGACCCCCGACCCCGAGAACCTCGGCGAGGTCGCCGCCGACCTGCTCGGCGAACTCGTCAACGAGGGCGATGTGCTCGGTCTCGCCTGGGGCCGGTCCACCATCCACATGGCGGCGGCGCTCGACCGGCTGCCCCCGTGCACGGTGGTGCAGCTGACGGGCGTGTACGACGCCGGGACCTCCGAGCGGGGTTCGGTCGAGGCCGTCCGGCGCGCCGCGCAGGTGTCCGGCGGCGACGCCCACCCCATCTACGCGCCGATGCTGCTGCCGGACGCGGCCACCGCGGCCGCGCTGCGCAACCAGACCGGCATCGCCCGGGCCTTCGAGTACTTCGACAAGGTCACGGTCGCCTGTGTCTCCATCGGCTCCTGGGAGCGCGGCATCTCGACGGTGCACGACATGCTCAGTGACGAGGAGCGTGCGCACTACGCCACGCTCGGCGTCGCCGCCGAGATGGCCGCGCACCTCTTCGACGCCGACGGCCGCCGAGTCGGACGCGACCTGGGGGAACGATGCATCACGGTCAAGGCCGACCAGCTGCGCCGTATCCCCGAGGTCGTCGCGATCGCGGGCGGGCAGCGCAAGGCGGCCGCGATCGACGCGGTGCTGAGGTCGGGGCTGGTCACCAGCCTCGTCACCGACACCTCGGCCGCCGACTACCTGATGACGACCGGGCCGACGCCCAAGCCGACGCTGAACCGTTCCGACCCCGACGGAACCTGACGGGGATCATGGCAACGCCGCGGCGGCATCGATGACGACGCTGCCGCGGCGCTCCATGGCGTCGGCGTTGGCCGCGGTCGCGAGGACGGCAGTGGCGGGCGCCCAACTCCGGGGCCGGTGAAGCCTTTTCCTGCCCTCGTGCGATGACCGCCGTGTCGAAGCCGCAGTTGCCGCCGAACCAGCAGACGGCGGTTGTCGACGAACTCGCTCTCTGGAGCGGGCCTCGGGAAACGGGCTCTCAGGCTCAGGAACGTGCGGCCAGCGCCGCGTCGATCAGGACTGCTGCTGCCTGCCGGGCGACCGCGCCCGCCGACGGGTCGCGGTCCATCCGCGCGGACAGGCCGCCCCCGTCGTACAGCAGGTGGAGCTGGCGGGCGAGGCCCTCGGGGTCCGGGGCGCCGGCGTCCCGGGCGAGGTCGGCGAACAGGGCCCGCACCCAGGCGCGGTAGGCATCGGAGACCTCTTCGATGGCGCTGCCCTGCTTGGCCTCCGCGCTGGCCGCCACGAAGGCGCAGCCGTGGTAGCCCTGCTGGGTGAAGAGCGCGGCCTGCGCGTCGAAGACGGCCAGCAGCCGCTCCCGCGGATCGTCGGTGCCGTCGACGGCGCGCAGCAGCCGAGCGGACACCCTGGCGTACCGGGAGTCGAGGTAGGCGCGGATGAGCTGTTCCTTGCCGCCGAAGGTGTTGTACAGCGAGGCCTTGGCGACCCCGGCGTGCTCGATGATCCGGTCGATCCCGACCGTCTGCACGCCCTCCGCGTAGAACAACTCGTTCGCGGCCGAGAGCAGCCGCTCCCGTGCCGTGGAAGCCTTGGCACTCGACGCCTTTGCACTCGACGTCTTCGTCATGCCACTCACCCCACTCACCTTCTCGACAACTTCCAGCCTATGGCTGACCAGACCGGTCTACTCAGTCACCGGGACGCCGTGTCCGCGCGTTCGGCCTCCCGGGCCTCGACGGCCGGCGAGCCTCCGGCGGTCACCAGCACCCCGGGCGCGCTCTGCGGACCGCCGCGCAGCAGCAGGGCGGCGAGGGCCAGCAGTGCCAGGGCGATGACCACCGCCCCGTACTCCTCGGAGGTCGGGACCAGCCCGCCGCCGTGCACCACCAGCGCCCCGGCGATGACGGCGGGGACGCCCATGCCGAGATAGGCGACGACGAACAGCAGGGACAGCACGCCCGAGCTCTCGTGCGCCTTGGTCAGCGGCAGCACGGTGCGGATGCCGCCCTGGAAGCCGCTGCCGAAGCCGAAGCCGGCGACGGCCGTCCCGACGAAGAACAGCACCGGTGCGCTCTGGGCGACGGCCAGCAGTGTGAGGGTGACGCCGACGATCAGCGCGCCGATGCCGGTGTACATCACGGTCGTCGCCCCGGCGCTGCGCAGGACGAGGACGGAGGCGGCCGCGACGAACGCGAGGACGAAGAGGCCGAGGCCGCCGTAGACCGCGGAGTCGGAGCCGACCAGGGTGCGGACCAGGGCGGGGCCGAGGGAGCCGTAGAACCCGGCGAGCGCCCAGACGGCGAAGATGACCGGGGCGGCCGCGAGAGCGGCGCCACGGACCGTGCGCGGCAGCTTGATCTCGGGCACCAGGGCGGCCAGCGCGCCCGGCTCACGGGTGACGGTCTCGTCGATCAGGGTGATGGCGACGGCCTGGGCCACGAACACGGCGAGCAGGCCGAGGTAGATCATATGGGTCGGGGCAGGCAGGTACTGCACGACGAAGCCGCTGATCAGGGCACCCGTCGCGGTGCCCAGGCCGGGAGCGAAGGCGTTCGCCACGGTGCCTCGGGAGCGGTTGATGTCCATCATCGCGGCGCCGACCGCACCGAGCGCGGCACCGGTGGACAGGCCCTGCACGACCCGGGCGACGAGCAGTTCGCCGACGCCCCCGGCGACGGAGAACAGCACCATCGCGACGGCCTGGGCGGCGATCGCGGTGATCAGGACGGGGCGGCGGCCGACGTGGTCGGACAGCTTGCCGAGGACCAGCAGGCCGGAGAGCACGGCGATCGCGTATATGCCGAAGACCACGGTGGTGGTGATCGGGCTGAAGCCCCATTCGGCCTGGTAGGACGCGTAGAGCGGGGTGGGCGCGCTGGACGCGGCGAGGAAGGAGACGACGATGGAGGCGAGCACGTAGAACGCGGCGCGGGGCGGGATCGGCTTGCTCGACGCCTTGGTTCGCTCGGGCGATGCGAGGTGGTTCATCGGGGAGATCCTTCGCGGGGGCGGGGCGGGGCGGGGCGGGGCGGGGCGGGAGATCGTCGGTTCGCAGACGTGTGCAGTGAGTAGACCAGTCTGTCTAACTGACCCGGTCAACCTCATAGACAGATCTGTCTATTCCGGCGGAGCGAAACAATCTTCGGTCGAACCGGGTGGCCGGAGGTCAGCTCGCCGACGACGCCCCAGCCGGTCATCGACCAGCTCGGCTACGCGAGTACGTGGTCGTCGGCCACTCCATGGGCGGCAAGGTCGCCCAGCTCCTCGCCTCCCGCCCGGGCTCAAGGGCCTGGTGCTTGTCGCGCCCGCGCCGCCCGCCCCGGTCGGGGTGACGCCCGAGTTCCTGCGCCGCCAGGTCCAGGAGGACAGCTCCCGGGCGGGGGAGGCGGCCCGCTCGGCCTGGCCGTGGCAGGGGCTCGTCGAGGACCTTTCCGGCGGCGTCGGGAAGATCGACGTACCGGTCCTGGTGCTGGCCGGCAGTGACGACAGGGTCGACCCGCCGCAGGTGCTGCGCGAGCACCTGCTCCCCCTGATCCCCACCGCGACCCTCACCGAGCTGGACGGGGTCGGCCATCTGTCCCCACTGGAGGCACCGGACCGGGTCGCCCGGCACATCGAGGTCTTCCTCCGGACTCTGTGAGCGCACTCCGGGAGCCGATCTCGACGCTGTCGTATGGAGCGTCGGCATCGGCTGAGCGCCGCCGACCCCGATTATGTGTACGACGTACCTGTACGACTTGCGTGCACGGCGTATGTGTACGGCAGGCCGAGTGTCGATCGCATCGGGAGGACGCGGTGACCACTGAACCCCAGCCCGCAGGGGAAGCCGAACCACAGCCCGTGCTCAGCCCGTTGACCACCGCCGCGATCTTCCTGGTGGTCACCGTCCGCCCCGGGCACGAGGAGCAGGTACGGCAGGTGCTGGGTGACCTGAGCGCGCTGCGGCGCAGCTTCGGGTTCGGTTGGCCCGAAGCCGCCCTGAGCTGTGTCGCGGGGATCGGCTCCGAGGCCTGGGACCGGCTGTTCGACCACCCGCGCCCGGCCGGGCTGCATCCCTTCCGGCCCCTGGCAGGCTCCCGGCACACCGCGGTCGTCACCCCCGGCGACCTCCTCTTCCACATCCGGGCCACCCGCTTCGACCTCTGCTTCGGGCTCGCGGCGGAGATCATGCACAGGCTGCGGGACGCGGTGACCGTCGAGGACGAGGTGCAGGGCTTCAAGTACCTCGACGCCCGCGACCTGCTGGGCTTCGTCGACGGCACCGAGAACCCGGTCGGCGCCGCCGCCCGCAGGGCCGTCCTGATCGGCGCGGAGGACCCCGCGCACGCCGGCGGCAGCTATGTGGTCGTGCAGAAGTACCTGCACGACCTGGACGCCTGGAACGCGCTGCCGGTCGAGACCCAGGAGCGGATCATCGGCCGTACCAAGGCCACCAACATCGAACTGGAGGAGCCCGCTTCCCACGTGGACCTCAACACGGTCACCGGAGAGGACGGCGAGGAGCAGGACATCCTGCGCGACAACATGCCCTTCGGAAGCCCCGGCCAGGGCGAGTTCGGCACCTACTTCATCGGGTACGCCCGTACGCCGGACGTCATCGAGCGCATGCTGCGCAACATGTTCCTCGGTACGGCGGACGCCGGCCACGACCGGATCCTCGACTTCTCCACCGCGGTCACCGGCACCCTCTTCCATGTGCCCTCCGCGGACTTCCTCGACGACCTGCCCGCGGCTCCCGAGACCGCCGGGAAGGCATGACGCCGGTGCGCATTGTCACCCGGCGCACCGGTGGGATCTACTACACCGGTGATGTCCACAACCCCTCCCGGGCGGTGCTGAGATGACGACGAGTCCGCATCTGGTCATGCTCGACCTCACCGAGGTCGCCGACAAGGCCGGCCTCATGGACCGCGCCGCCGCCGCGCTGAGCCTGCCCGACTGGTTCGGCCGCAACTGGGACGCCCTCGCCGACAGTCTCCGCGACCCCTCGGTCTGGCCGCCGGAGGCCCTCGACCGCGGGCTCCTCGTCGTCGTCACCGGCTGGCAGGGATACGCGGGGACCCGGCCGGACGAGTGGAAGACCGCCCAGGACGTGTTCGCCCAGGCGGCCGCCGGAGAACCGAGGCTGACGGTGGCGCTTGCCCTCGGCTGACGCGAGGAGCCCCGCGCACAGCCCTTGGATGTTCCTCCCAAGGGCCGCTGACCTGCCTGGACGTTCGTCCCGGGCACCGCATACCGGTCGCCATGGGACAATCAAGTACGTGCTTTTCCCCTTGGCCGGCCGGTCCGGGGGTCACCTCTGATCGACCGGGATGTGCGGCACGTGCGTTTCCTCAATGACATCCAGCCCGCGTACGACCTGACGTACGACGACGTCTTCATGGTGCCGAGCCGCTCCGCGGTCGGCTCGCGTCAGGGCGTGGACCTCAACTCGCCGGACGGCACGGGCACCACCATCCCGCTGGTCGTCGCCAACATGACCGCGATCGCGGGCCGGCGGATGGCCGAGACGGTGGCCCGGCGCGGCGGACTCGTCGTGATCCCGCAGGACATCCCGATCGATGTGGTCACCGATGTCATCACCTGGGTGAAGAGCCGCCACCTGGTGCTCGACACCCCGATCGTGCTCGCCCCGCACCAGACCGTCGCCGACGCGCTGGCCCTGCTGCCCAAGCGCGCGCACAACGCCGGTGTCGTCGTCGACGAGGACGGCCGCCCTGTCGGTGTCGTCACCGACCGGGACCTCAACGGCGTCGACCGCTTCACCCAGCTGGCCGAGGTCATGTCCCGTGACCTGCTGCTCCTCGACGCGGACATCGACCCGCGCGAGGCGTTCAACAAGCTGGACGCGGCCAACCGCCGCTACGCCCCGGCCGTCGACCAGGACGGCAAGCTCGCCGGCATCCTCACCCGCAAGGGCGCCCTGCGCGCCACGCTGTACACCCCGGCCACCGACGCGCACGGCAGGCTGCGCATCGCCGCCGCCGTCGGGATCAACGGGGACTTCGCGGACAAGGCCAAGCAGCTGCTCGACGCGGGCGTCGACACGCTCGTCATCGACACCGCCCACGGCCACCAGGAGTCGATGATCAGCGCGATCAGGCTGGTCCGCGGGCTTGACCCGCAGGTCCCGATCGCGGCCGGCAACATCGTCTCCGCCGAGGGCGTCAAGGACCTCGTCGACGCGGGCGCGGACATCATCAAGGTCGGCGTGGGCCCCGGCGCCATGTGCACCACCCGCATGATGACCGGCGTCGGCCGGCCGCAGTTCTCGGCGGTCCTGGAGTGCGCCGCCGAGGCGAAGAAGTACGGCAAGCACGTCTGGGCCGACGGTGGTGTCCGGCACCCGCGTGACGTCGCCATGGCGCTGGCCGCGGGCGCGTCCAACGTGATGGTCGGCTCCTGGTTCGCCGGCACCTACGAGTCGCCGGGCGACCTCCAGCAGGCGGCCGACGGGCGGCTGTACAAGGAGTCCTTCGGCATGGCCTCCGCGCGTGCGGTGCGCAACCGTACGTCCGACGAGTCGGCCTACGACCGGGCCCGCAAGGCGCTCTTCGAGGAGGGCATCTCGACGTCCCGGATGTTCCTCGACCCGGCCCGGCCGGGTGTGGAGGACCTGATCGACTCGATCATCGCGGGCGTGCGGTCCTCGTGCACGTACGCCGGTGCGGGGTCCCTGGAGGAGTTCGCCGAGAAGGCGATCGTGGGCATCCAGAGCGCCGCGGGCTACGCGGAGGGCAAGCCGCTGCACGCGAGCTGGAGCTGACCTCCGCGCGCCCCTGAAGGGGTGCGTTGCCGGTGCGCGCAATGAATGTGCACCCTCCGACCCCACACGCAACGATTTTGCGTGTACGTGCAAGGTTGCTGCATTACGTCCGTGAAGCGTCGGCTCATAGGGTCGTGCGCTGTACGTGGCGTGGCTGGGACCCCGCTCGGCGGGTCCCAGCGGGATGGGCGCCGTCGGTCCCCGGCCGCCCAGACCCGCAGCGACGAAGGAGCCGCGCGTGCTTGACCAAGGCGCACCCCCACGAACCGACGTTTCCCCCTCCGTCGGCGCCCGTCTGATGCGGCGGAAGCCCGTCGAGCGGCTGGTGGCCGAAGGCGGGCAGGGTGAAGGCGGCACGCTCCGGCGTTCCCTCGGGCTCTGGCAGCTGACGATGATCAGCATCGGCGCCACCCTCGGCACCGGCATCTTCGTGGTCCTGGGCCAGGCCGTCCCCAAGGCCGGCCCGGCCGTCACCCTCTCCTTCGTGATCGCCGGGCTGACCGCGCTCTTCTCGGCGCTCTCCTACGCCGAGCTGGCGGGCACCATCCCGGTCGCCGGCTCCTCGTACTCCTACGCATACGCGACGATGGGCGAGCTGATCGCCTGGGTCTGCGGCTGGTGTCTGCTCCTGGAGTACGGCGTCTCGGTCGCCGCGGTCGCGGTCGGCTGGGGCGAGTACCTCAACGAGCTGCTCGCCGGGACCATCGGCGTCACCCTCCCGAAGGCCCTGTCCGCGCCGCCCGGTGTCGACGGCGGTGTCTTCAACCTGCCCGCCCTGATCGTCGTGCTCCTCGCGATGGTGTTCCTGCTCGGCGGTGCCAAGGAGTCGGCGCGGGCCAACACGATCATGGTGTCTGTGAAGATCGCCGCGCTGGTGCTGTTCTGCGCCATCGGCTTCATGGGCTTCAGGTCCGGCAACTACGCCCACTTCATGCCGCTGGGCATGGCCGGCGTCAGCGCGGCCGGGGCGACGCTGTTCTTCTCGTACATCGGCTTCGACGCCGCCTCCACCGCCGGCGAGGAGGCGAAGAACGCGCAGCGCGACCTGCCCCGGGCCATCATGCTGTCGCTGGTCATCGTGACGGCGCTGTACGTCCTCGTCGCGGCGGTTGCCGTCGGTGCGAAGCCGTGGCGGCAGTTCAACGACTCCGAGGCCGCCCTCGCCCAGATCATGCGGGACGTCACCGGCCAGAGCTTCTGGGGCACCCTGCTGGCCGCCTGCGCGGTCGTCGCCATCGCCAGCGTGGTCCTGACCGTGCTCTACGGCCAGACCCGCATCCTCTTCGCGATGTCCCGGGACGGCCTGGTGCCCAAGGTGTTCGCCAAGGTCCACCCGAAGACCGGAGCGCCCCGGGCCAACACCGTGATCGTCTCCCTCTTCTGCGGGGTCCTCGCCGCCGCGATCCCGTTGGGGCAGCTCGCCGACGCCACCAGCATCGGCACGCTGTTCGCCTTCGGCCTGGTGAACATCGCGGTGGTGGTACTGCGCCGCACGCGCCCGGCCATGCCCCGCACCTTCCGCGTCCCGCTGTCCCCGCTGCTGCCCGCGCTGGGCTTCGGATTCTGCGTCTGGATGATGGGCAGCCTCTCGGCCGTCACCTGGGTGGTCTTCGGTGTCTGGATGGCGGTCGGGCTCGTGTTCTACTTCGTATACGGCTATCGCCGGTCCCGTCTTGCAACACCTGAAAGCTGAACGACCCCTTGCTGAACGATCTCGACGAACGCATCGTGCACGCCCTCGCCGAGGACGCCCGCCGCTCCTATGCGGACATCGGGCAACTGGTCGGCCTGTCCGCGCCCGCCGTCAAACGGCGCGTGGACCGGCTGCGCGCCACCGGCGCGATCACGGGTTTCACCGTGCGGGTCGATCCGGCGGCCCTCGGCTGGGAGACGGAGGGGTTCGTCGAGATCTACTGCCGGCGCAACACCTCACCGGAGACCATCCAGCGGGGCCTGGAGCGCTACCAGGAGGTGGTGGCCGCGTCCACGGTCACCGGCGAGGCCGACGCGGTCGTGCAGGTCTTCGCGTCGGACATGCGGCACTTCGAGAGGGTGCTGGAGCGGATCGCCGGTGAGCCGTTCGTCGAGCGGACCAAGTCGGTGCTGGTGCTGTCGCCGCTGCTGAGGAGGTTCTCTTCGGGGGCGCCGGGGTGAGGGACGGGGAGAGCTCGGGGGGTGCGGTCGTATGCCGGGTGCGGGTGGTGTGTGGCTTGTCGCGCAGTTCCCCTAAAGGCAACTCAGCTGATTCCCACCTATAGGGGCGCGGGGAACTGCGCGATCAGCCACCACTCACCCGCACCCGGCATACGACCGCACCCCCGCCCCCTACTCCGCGGTCTTCCGCGCCAGCGCATTGCTCCCAATGGAGTTGTGCACGCTGAAACTCACCGCATCCGGCCGATACCGGTCGTCCGACCACTCCACCGGCCGCCCTTCCCGCGTCGTCGTCACCCGCCGCACCCGCAGCAGCGGACTCGACCGGCGTACGCCCAGCAATTCGGCGTCCCGCGCGCCGCAGGCGACCGCGTCGATGACATGCTCCCCGTACGCGAAGACCAACCCCGTGTCGTCGTAAAGCCGTTGTGTGACTGACGGACACTCAGGCTCTATCGCCTCCACCGCCGGGGAGATCCAGTCCGCGTACACCGTGCGCTCCAGCAACACCGGCTCGCCGTCCAGGCCGCGTACCCGGAGTACGTGCAACACGGGTGTGCCGACGGGGAGTTGGAGGCGCACCGCGTCCTCCTGTGCGGCCGGCCGGTACTCCTGGGAGACCACGTGTCCCGTCGCCTCGCGGCCCATCGCCTTCGCCCACTGCGCGAAACTGCGCAGCTCCGCGAAGCTCTGGCTGCGGCGGCTGGCCAGCACCACCCGGCGGGCGCCCTGGCGGGAGCCGATCAGGCCCTCGGAGGTGAGCGCGGCGACGGCCTGGCGGACGGTGCCGCGGGACACGCCGTAGTGCGCCGCCAGCTCCGTCTCCGAGGGCAGCCGACTGCCGACGGTGTACTCCTCGCGGTCGATGGCGCACCGCAACTCGTCGGCGATCTCCTCGTGTCGCGCCGTCATGCTTCCCCTCTGAGTAGGCCGCTGTGCACAGCGTGACCAGCCTAATCGACGGTGTGGGGTGATTCGTGTCAGCCGTGAATGTGCAGGGAAACGGGGGCCGGTGTTTCTGCTGTGTTCATGAACAGGTCACTCACGCCGGGCGTACTGGGGCCGACTTGTTCAGACAAGTTCGCTCGGCGCCGCCCACAGCGCTACCCACCCTCGTGCGTACTCCCTGGAGAGACCGTGACCGTGTCCCTGCCGAGAACCGCCGTCCTCGGCGGCTCCCTCGCCGTCGTTGCCGCGTTCGCCCTGAGCGCCTGCGGCGCCGCCCCCGACAACGCGTCGTCCACCACCTCCGACGGCAAGAACGCCGCCACCGCCACCTCCGCCGCCGACCTCGGCGGCATGGACAAGCTGGTCGCCGCAGCGAAGAAGGAGGGCACGCTGCACATCATCGCCGTGCCCCGTGACTGGGCGAACTACGGCGCCATCATCGACGGCTTCCAGAAGAAGTACGGCATCAAGATCGAGGACGAGAGCCCCGACGGCTCCAGCCAGGACGAGATCAACGCCGTGACCTCGCGGAAGGGCCAGGACCGGACCCCGGACGTCCTCGACCTCGGCTCGTCCTTCGCGCTCAGCGCGGCCCAGCAGGGCCTGCTCGCGCCGTACAAGGTCACCTCGTACGCCGACATCCCCACCGGCCAGAAGGACCCGCAGGCCCGCTGGTACAACGACTACGGCGGCTACATCTCCATCGGCTGCGACGCCAAGCGCGTCAAGACCTGCCCGACCACCTTCGCCGACCTGCTCAAGCCGCAGTACAAGGGCCAGGTCGCCCTCAACGGCAACCCGACCAAGTCCGGCTCCGCCTTCGGCGGCGTGTACGCGGCCGCGCTCGCCAACAAGGGCTCCTTCGACGACATCCAGCCCGGTCTGGACTTCTTCGCCAAGATCAAGAAGAACGGCAACTACACGCCCGTCGAGTCCACCCCGGCCACCGTCGAGAAGGGCGAGACACCCATCTCGATCGACTGGGATTACCTGAACGCCGGGTACGCCGACGAGTTCAAGTCCAAGGGCGTCGACTGGAAGGTCGCCATCCCCACCGACGGCCAGTACGCCCAGTACTACTCGCAGGCCGTCAACAAGGACGCCCCGCACCCGGCGGCCGCCCGTCTGTGGCAGGAGTACCTGTACAGCACCGAGGGCCAGAACCTGTGGCTCAAGGGCTACGCCCGTCCGGTCCTGATGACCTCCCTGGAGTCCGCCGGCACGCTGGACAAGACCGCCGCCGCCAAGCTGCCCGCGGTCTCCGGTACGCCGTCCTTCCCGACCGAGGCGCAGCAGGACAAGGCCAAGACCGTCCTTGCGCAGGGCTGGTCGAAGGCCGTCTCCGGATGACGGCCACGCTCACGCGGGCCGACGTGGCGTCCGCCGCTTCCCAGAAGCGGCGGCGCCGCGCCCCCGGCTGGCTGGCCGTCGTCCCGCTGCTCGTCTTCACGGCCGTCGCCTTCGGGCTGCCGGCCGTGGCCATGCTGAACGGCGCCTTCACGGTCAAGGACCCGGCCAGTGGGGCAAGTTCGTACACCGGGCGGAATCTCAGCGACTCGCTGCAGGGGCCGTATCTCACCGCCCTCGTCGGGAGCGTCAAGCTGTCCGCTCTCTCCGCGGGGCTCGCGGCCGTCCTCGGGCTGCCGCTCGCGCAGGCCGTCGTCAGCTCGCGCTCCCGGGCGCTGCGCGAGGCCGTGCTCACCGCCTCCGGTGTGCTCGCCAACTTCGGCGGTGTACCGCTGGCCTTCGCGTTCGTGGCGACCCTCGGCAACGCCGGTGTGCTGACCGTGCACCTCGGGCTCGCGGACCACGGCTGGGACCTGTACAGCTTTTGGGGACTGGTCCTGGTCTACCTCTACTTCCTGATCCCGCTGATGGTCCTCACCATCACCCCCGCCCTGAACGGACTGCGGGCACAGTGGCGGGAGGCCGCGCTCAACAACGGCGCCACCGGTGTGCAGTACTGGCGGTTCGTGGCGCTGCCCGTGCTCGCGCCCTCGCTGCTCGGCGGCCTTGTGCTGCTCTTCGGCAGCGCCTTCGCCGCCTACGCCACCGCCGCGGCGATGGTCGGCAGCGCGGTCCCGCTGGTCACCCTGCAGATCGCCGACGCCCTCTCCGGCAACGTCCTGGTCGGCCAGGAGAACGTGGCCCTCGCCCTGAGCCTCGACATGGTGCTGGTGGCGGGCCTGGTGATGGCCGTGTACCTGCCCCTGCAACGACGGAGTGCCCGATGGCTCGACGCCTGACCCCCTGGCGCTGGGCCGTCCTCGGCCTTGCCACCCTGTACTTCCTGGTCCCGCTGGGCGCCTCCGTCGTCTTCACCGTCGACGTGCCGGGCCAGGGCGTCACCTTCGACGCGTACACCCAGATCCTGTCCGCCGACGGCTTCCTCTCCAGCCTGCTGCTCTCGCTGGAGCTGGCGGTGGCCACCATCGTCGTCGTGCTGCTGCTGATGGTGCCGGCCGTGGTCGCCCTGCGGCTGAGCGCGCCCAGGCTGCGGCCCGTTGTCGAGATCGTCTGCTCACTGCCGCTGGTGGTGCCGCCGATCGCGTTCGTCGCCGGGATCGCGAGCGTGCTCAAGTGGGGGCCGGACTACCTGTCCAGGACCCCGCTCTTCGAGACGTTCGTCGCCATCCAGAACCCGGACTTCCCGGTCGTACTGGTCCTCGCGTACGTCGTGATGGCGCTGCCCTTCGTCTACCGGGCGCTGGACGCCGGACTGCGGGCGATCGATGTGCGCACCCTCGTCGAGGCCGCCCGCAGTTGTGGGGCTTCGTGGCCGCAGGCCCTTGTCCGGGCCGTCCTGCCCAACCTGCGCGGGGCGCTGCTCAACGCGGCCTTCCTCACCCTCGCGCTGGTGCTCGGCGAGTTCACCGTCGCCCGGCTGCTCGGCTTCGAGCCCTTCGCCGTCTGGATCTACAACGTCGGCGGCTCGCAGGCCCAGATGTCCGTCGCCGTGTCCGTGCTCAGTCTCCTCGTGACCTGGGCCCTGCTCCTCGCGCTCGCCGGTGCCGGCGGCCGTGACCGTACCGCTTCCTCCCGGGGATGAACCATGAGTGTCAGCACGCCCGAGAAGGCCACCACCACGGCCGCCACCGTCGAATTCCGGTCGCTGCGACGGGAGTTCGGCGCCACCGTCGCCCTCGACCGACTCGATCTGACCGTCCGCCCGGGGGAGTTCCTGGCCCTGCTCGGCCCGTCCGGCTGTGGCAAGACCACCGCGCTGCGCATGCTCGCCGGGTTCGAACACCCCGACTCCGGCGCGGTGCTGGTGGACGGCGAGGACGTCACCCACGTCCCGGCGCACCGCCGTGACGCCGGGATGGTCTTCCAGTCGTACAGCCTCTTCCCGCATCTGAACGCCGTCGACAACGTGGCGTTCGGGCTGCGCATGCGCAAGGTCCGTACGGCCGAACGGCGGGCCACGGCCTCCGAGTTGCTGGAGCTGGTCGGACTCGCCGACAAGGGGGAGCGGTTCCCCCACCAGCTCTCCGGCGGCCAGCAGCAGCGCATCGCGCTCGCCCGTGCCCTCGCCCTGCGGCCCCGGGTGCTCCTCCTCGACGAGCCGCTGTCCGCCCTCGACGCCAAGGTCCGGCTGACGCTGCGCGAGGAGATCCGCCGGCTCCAGCAGGAACTCGGCATCACCACACTGTTCGTGACGCACGACCAGGAGGAGGCGCTGTCCGTCGCCGACCGGGTCGCCGTGATGCGCGCCGGGCGGCTCGAACAGTGCGCCGAGCCCGCCGAGCTGTACGGCCGTCCGGCCACCGCCTTCGTCGCCGAGTTCGTCGGCACGATGAGCCGGATCCCGGGCACGGTGAAGGACGACCGGGTCGAGGTGCTCGGGCAGCGGCTGCCGGTCGACGGGCCGGTGCCGGGTGCGAGCGAGGTCGACGTGCTGGTGCGGCCCGAGGCGGTCCGGGTGCGCGCGGACGGCACCGGTACGGCCACCGTCGTCGCCACCGCCTTCCTGGGCGCGGTCGTCCGGGTCACCGTACGGCTCGCCGACGGCACCGAGGCCAAGGCCGATCTGCCCGCCCATGAGGCCGCCGGGCTCGGCGCCGGAGCCGCTGTGAGCGTGTCGCTGCCCGAGCGGCCGGTGCTCGTGGCGGACCGTGCGCAGGGGTGAGGAGCCCCCGCCGGAGAACCACAGCCATTCGTCCAGAAGTCCAGAAGTCCAGAAGTAAGGAATGACAACAACGTGACCCCCCACCCCCGGCTCCCGCTCCAAGCCGTCCTGTTCGACATGGACGGAACGCTCGTCGACACCGAGCGACTGTGGTGGGAGGCGGTGGAACGCGTTGCCGGGCGGACGCTCGGCGAGGCCGACGAGCCCGATGTGCTGGGCCGGCCGGTCGAGCACACCGCCCAGTGGCTGGCCGACAGCACCGGCAGGTCCGGCACCGACCTCGCGGCCGAGCTGCACCGGGAGTTCGCGGGCCGCGTCCGCACCGGCATCGTGCCCCGCCCCGGCGCCCTCGACCTGCTGGACGCGCTGGCCGCGGCCGACGTTCCCACCGCCCTGGTCACCGCGTCCCCACGCGCGGTCGCCGACCTCGTGCTCGACGCGCTCGGCCCCGGCCGGTTCGCCGTATCCGTCACCGCCGACGACACCGGCCGCACCAAGCCCGCCCCCGACCCCTACCTCGCCGCCTGCCGCGCCCTCGCTGTCGACCCGGCGGCCTGTGTCGCCGTCGAGGACACCGAGACCGGGGTCGCCTCCGCCGAGGCCGCCGGCTGCGCGGTCCTCGCCGTACCCTCGCTCGCACCGATCGGCGGCGCCCCGGGCCGGACCGTCCGGGACACCCTCGTCGGGGTCACCCCCAAGGAGCTGAGCGACATGGCCGTACCGGAACTGCGGGTCATGTCCTGGAACCTGTGGCTCGGCGGCAGCCGCATCGACGACCACCGCGCCAAGCAGGTCAAGGCCGTCCTCGACACCGGTGCGGACGTCGTCGGCCTCCAGGAGACCGCCGGCACCTCGGCCCGGGAACTCGCCGAGGCCCTCGGCTGGCACCACCACTCCGCCGGGGAGAACCTCGGAATCGTCAGCCGCTATCCCATCACCGCCCGCCTCGGCGACCCGGAGGTCGGTTTCTACGGAGCCGCCGGGGTGCGGATCGCCGTACGTCCCGGACGCGAGGTCGACATCTGGACCGCGCATCTGCACTACACGCCGTACGGGCCCTACGAGTTCCACTTCGACGGGCTCGGGGCGGCCGAGCTGATCGCCCACGAGGAGGTGCGGCTCGGGCAGTTGCGGGAGGCGCTGCGGTGGATCGGGGACGGCGCGGTGCCCGTGGTGCTCGTGGGGGACTTCAACTGCCCCTCCCACCTGGACTGGACGGACGTCGAGTGGCCGGTGACCAGGGCCGCCGAGGAGGCGGGGTTCCGCGACTCCTACCGGGAGGTCCATCCGGATCCGGTCGCCGCGCCGGGGCACACCTGGTCGCCGATCCACCCCGTGCGGGAGGACGGCAGCGGGCTGCCCGAGCCGCAGGACCGGATCGACTACGTGCTGCACAGGGGGCTGCGCGTGCTCGACTCCCGGACCTATGTCAGCGGCACCCCGACGCCCTGGCCCGAGGTGGCGGGCAACGACTGGCCCTCCGACCACGCGGCCGTCGTCAGCACGTTCACCGTCGAGCCTTAACCCGGGGTTACCCGGGGCAGCCATTGCGGTCATGGGGGCCATCCCGTAGGTTGTGCCGGGCTCCTTACTCGCTGGTAACACCGGTAGGTATCCATGCGCTCGCCCTCCCCCACCCTTCGGCCGGGGGGACACCCATCTCGCTTCGCTCGCCGACCCACCACAGTCCGCGCGCGGATCGTGGCGCTCGCCCTCGCCCCGGCCGTCGCACTGACGGCCCTGTGGAGCTTCGCAATGGTCTCGGTCACCGCCGAACTACGCGCGCTGATCAGGCTCCAGGGGGTGTACGACGACTTCGGCACCCCCGTCGACACCGCCGTCGGGCAGATCCAGATCGAACGGCGGCTGTCGGCGGCCTACCTGGGCTCACGGCTCGACACGGCGACCGCCGCCGACCTGCTCGGACAGCAGCGGCGCACCGACCGGGCGGTGGACGCCATGCGGGACGCGATCCAGGGCGGTGACCGCGGCCGACTCAGCGAGCGGCAGCGCGAGGCCCTCGACGCGATGGTGACCGCCACCGGCAGGCTGGAGAGACTGCGCGAGCGGGTGCTGTCCCGGAAGATCTCCTGGGACAGCGCCGTCAGCGACTACAGCGCGCTCGTGGAGCCCGGCTTCGACGTCGAGTCCACCCTCACCGCACTCCAGGCCGGACAACTGGCCCGGGAGGCCCAGGTGGTGATCGAGCTGGTGCGGGTACGGGAGTTCGTCTCCCGCGAGGACGCACTGGTCGCGGGCGCACGCGCCGCCGGGCGGCTCACCGACGGGCAGTACGCCGGCCTCACCGAGACCATCGAGGACCGGCGCGTCTTCGAACGGACCTATGTCCCCGACCTGCCGTCGGACTCACGGGCGCTGTTCGAGGAGTTCCAGCGCGGCGAACTGCACCGCTCGCTGGTGCGTGGCGAGGACGCGTTGCTGCGGGCGGGTGCGACCCGGGCCGGCGCGGCCGTCGCGGCGGACACCTGGCGTTCCACCATGGGCCGGGCCGTCAAGCAGTACATGCTGCTGTGCACCAAGTCGGCGGAGAACTCCGCCGCGCGCGGCCGGGCCTTCGCCTACCGGGAGCTGACCGAGGCGGCCGTCGTCGGTGTGGTCGGGCTGGCGGCGGTGGTGCTCTCGCTGTGGTTCGCGGTGCGCGGGGCGCGCCGCATCTCGCGCCGCCTGGAAACCCTGCGGGACGCGGCCGATCTGCTCACCGCACACCAACTGCCCGCCCTGATGGACCGGTTGAGCACCGGTGAGGACGTGGACGCGGTTACCGAGGCACCGCCGCTGGCCGCTCGGGAGGCCGGGGACGACGAGATCGGGGACGTCGGCCGGTCGTTCAACAGGGCGCGGCTGGCCGCGGTCGAGGCGGCGGTGAAGCAGGCCACGCTGCGCAGGGGCCTGTTCGCGGTCCTGCTCAACATCGCGCGCCGCAACCAGGCCCTCGTCCACCGGCAGCTGAAACTCGTCGACACCCTGGAGCGACGCACCGACGACCCGGCCGTCCTGGGCGAGCTGTTCCGCATCGACCATCTGACCACCCGGATGCGCCGGCACGCGGAGAGCCTGATCATCCTCTCCGGCGCGACCCCCGGGCGGCGCTGGCGGCGGCCCGTGCCCGTCGCCGACGTGGTGGCCTCGGCGGTCGGCGAGATCGAGGACTACACACGGGTCGTGGTGCCGCCGATGCCCGAGGTCGGGGTCGCCGCGGACGCCGTCGCCGACGTCGTGCACCTGCTCGCCGAGCTGCTGGAGAACGCCACGGTGTTCTCGCCGCCGCACACCCAGGTCACGCTGCGCACCGGCCGGGTCGGCCAGGGCTTCACCCTGGAGATCGACGACCGGGGCCTCGGCCTCGACGCCGAGCAGCTCGCCGAGGCCCACCGCACCCTCACCGACCCCGAGGCCTTCGACCCGACCCGCCACGACCGCCTCGGCCTCTACGTCGTGGGCCGCCTGGCCGCCCGGCACGGCATCGAGGTGACCCTGCGCGAGTCGCCGTACGGGGGTACCACCGCGGTGGTGCTGCTGCCGCGGGCGGTGCTGGCGGAGGTGTCGGAGGAGGGGGAGCGGCGAGCGCCGTCGGCGTCGGCGTCGGCGTCGGCCCAGGGACGCCGGCCCGGCGCGGTGGGCGGCGCGCTGCCGGCGCGGGGTGGTGCCGCGCTCCTCGCGGAGGACATGCGGCCGGGCGGGCCGGACACGGGAGCGGAGCCGGGCGCCCGGTCGGGCGGGACTGCGGAATCCGGTTACGACGTGTCCCGCGCGCCCGTCGCCCCCGCGCTGCCCACCCGGCGGCGCCAGGCCTCCCTCGCCCCCGAACTGCGCACCGAGCCGGCGCCCAGGGAAGCACGCGACCTGGACGCCGAGGAGATGAGGGCGGTCTTCGGAGCGTTCCAGCGGGGCCTGGACCGGGGGCGCAAGGGACTACCCGTCGACACGGACGAGCCGCCCCCCACCGAGGAAAGGACGCCCTCCGCCGATGACCACTGACAACCGCCCCGCCCCGAACCCAGGCCCCGCCCCTGACGCGGATGCCGACCGCAGTGCTGGTCCCGGCCCTGCTGCGGATCCCGGCCGCGGTGCTGGTCCTGCCTCCGCCGCGGATCCCGGTCGCAGTGTCGGCCCTGGCTCCGCCGTGGATCCTGGCCGCGTTGCTGGTCCTGCCTCCGTCGTGGATTCCGGCCGCAGTGGCGGTCCTGGCGCTGGCGTGGATGCCGGCCGCGTTTCTGGTCCCGGCGCTGACGGGGATGCCGGCCGCGGTGCTGGTTCTGGTTCCGTCGTGGATTCCGGCCGCAGTGGCGGTCCTGGCGCTGGCGTGGATGCCGGCCGCGTTGCTGGTCCCGGCCCTGCTGCGGATCCCGGCCGCAGCGACGGTCCTGCCCCCGACGTGGATCCTGGCCCCAGTGCCGGTCCCGGCTCCGGCCGCGCCCCCGTCGGGCCGGGGCCCGGCGTCCGGCCCGGCAGTGACCTCGGGTGGCTTCTCGACGATCTCGTTGCCCGGACCGACCACGTCCGGCAGGCCGTGCTGCTCACCGCGGACGGGCTTCCGCTCAGCCACTCCGACGGCATGCGGCGACGGGACATCGAGCATCTCGCGGCCGTCTGCTCCGGCTTCCACAGCCTGGCCCGTTCGGCGGGGGACCGGTTCGGCGCCGGAGAGGTGCGGCAGACCATGGTGATGCTCGACGACGCCTATCTCTTCGTGACCCCGGCCGGGCACGGCAGCCGGCTCGCCGTCCTCAGTGACGTCCGCACCGACGTCGGCCAGCTGGCCCACGAGATGGCCCTGCTCGTCCGCCGGCTCGGCCGCCACCTGGACGCGGCCGCCCGCTCGACCCCCTGACCCTCCGGTGAGCGACGAGCACTGGTACGAGGACGAGACCGGCTCGCTGGTCCGTCCCTACACCGTGACCCGGGGCCGTACCGAGCCGTCCGGACGGCACATCATCGACCTCATGTCCCAGGTCACGGCGGTGGACGCGGATCCGGCCGACCCGGAGGTCGACCATGCCCGCGTCGCCCTGCTCGCCCTGGTGCGGCGCGGTGCCCGGCCGGTCGTCGAACTCGCCGCGGACGCCGATCTGCCGCTCACCGTCGTACGCGTCCTGCTCGGCGACCTCGCCGAGGCCGGCCTGGTCCGGATCGACCAGCCGCGCCGGGTGGAACCGGGCGGCCCGGCCGCCGATCCCGCACTGCTGAAGGAGATCGTCGAGCGGCTGAGGGAGCTGTAGGGACAACTCCGGCGCAACGAATCGCCGCCGGACGCCTGTATCACGCAACGAACCGCTCGGCCACGCGCAACGGCTCCTCCTTGTCCGGCCCGGCCCGCCGACTTACCGTCTAAAGGACCCCCAGACCCCCTCCGTACCCGGCGAGGACCCGTATGCGCACCGCCCTGCTCCAGAGCTCCGGCCGCCCCGGCTCGACCGTCGAGAACCTCAAGGTGCTCGACGAGGCCGCCGGCCGGGCCGCCGGCGCGGGCGCCGCGCTGCTCGTCGCACCGGAGATGTTCCTGACCGGCTACGCCATCGGCGACGACATCGCCCGCCTCGCCGAGCCCGCCGACGGCGACTGCGCGGACTCGGTCGCCGAGCTGGCCCACCGGCACGGCCTGGCGATCGCCTACGGCTACCCGGAGCGCGCCGGTGACGCCGTCCACAACTCCGCCCAGCTGATCTCCGCCGACGGAACCCGGCTCGCGAACTACCGCAAGACCCACCTCTTCGGCGGCTTCGAGCGCGACCACTTCACCCCGGGCGAGCAGCCGGTCGTCCAGGCCGAGCTGAACGGCCTCACCGTCGGGATCATGATCTGCTACGACGTGGAGTTCCCGGAGCCCGTCCGCGCCCACGCCCTGGCCGGCACCGACCTGCTGCTCGTCCCGACGGCGAACATGCACCCGTTCCAGTTGGTGGCCGAGTCCCTGGTCCCGGTGCGGGCCTGGGAGAACCAGATGTACGTGGCGTACGTCAACCGGGTCGGCCAGGAGGGCGAGTTCGACTTCTTCGGCCTGTCCGCCCTCGCCGGCCCCGACGGCGTGGCCCGCGCCCGGGCCGGACGCGGCGAGGAACTCGTCCTCGCCGACCTCGACCCCGCCCTGCTCGCCGCCTCCCGCGAGGCGAACCCCTATCTGAAGGACCGCCGCCCCGGCCTCTACGGGTCCCTGGTCTGACCCCCCTCCCGCCTCCCCCGCTTCCTTTTCGCACTCGCAAGTCGCAAGGAGTCCGTACCCCATGACGTCCACCGTGCCCAACGCCGTCGAGCACGCAGACGAGCAGCAGCCGCCGATCACCATGTTCGGCCCGGACTTCCCGTACGCGTACGACGACTTCCTCGCCCACCCGGCGGGCCTCGGCCAGATACCGGCGAGCGAGCACGGCACCGAGGTCGCGGTGATCGGCGGCGGACTGTCCGGCATCGTGGCCGCGTACGAGCTGATGAAGATGGGCCTGAAGCCGGTCGTGTACGAGGCCGACCGGATCGGCGGACGGCTGCGGACCGTCGGCTTCGAGGGCTGCGACCCCTCGCTGAGCGCCGAGATGGGCGCGATGCGCTTCCCGCCCTCCTCCACCGCCCTCCAGCACTACATCGACCTGGTGGGCCTTGAGACCCGGCCCTTCCCCAACCCCCTCGCGGAGGCGACCCCTTCGACCGTCGTCGACCTCAAGGGCGAGTCGCACTACGCCGAGACGGCCGACGACCTGCCGCAGGTCTACCGTGACGTCGCCGACGCCTGGAACAAGTGCCTCGACGAAGGCGCCGACTTCTCCGACATGAACCGCGCCATGCGCGAACGGGACGTGCCGCGCATCCGCGAGATCTGGTCCCGGCTCGTGGAGAAGCTCGACAACCAGACCTTCTACGGCTTCCTGTGCGACTCCGAGGCCTTCAGGTCCTTCCGGCACCGCGAGATCTTCGGCCAGGTCGGCTTCGGGACGGGTGGCTGGGACACGGACTTCCCGAACTCGATCCTGGAAATCCTGCGCGTCGTCTACACCGAGGCCGACGACCACCACCGCGGCATCGTCGGCGGCAGCCAGCAGCTCCCGCTGCGACTCTGGGAGCGCGAGCCGGAGAAGACCGTGCACTGGGCGTACGGGACCTCGCTCGCGAAACTGCACGAGAACGGCGAGCCCCGCCCCGCCGTGACCCGGCTGCACCGCACCACCGGCAACCGGATCACGGTGACGGACGCCAACGGAGACATCCGCACGTACAAGGCGGCGATCTTCACCGCCCAGTCCTGGATGCTGCTCTCGAAGATCGCCTGCGACGACTCGCTCTTCCCGATCGACCACTGGACCGCGATCGAGCGCACCCACTACATGGAGTCCTCCAAGCTGTTCGTCCCGGTCGACCGGCCCTTCTGGCTCGACAAGGACGAGGACACAGGCCGGGACGTCATGTCGATGACGCTCACCGACCGGATGACCCGCGGCACCTACCTGCTCGACGACGGCCCGGACAAGCCCGCCGTCATCTGCCTCTCCTACACCTGGTGCGACGACAGCCTGAAGTGGCTGCCGCTGTCCGCGAACGAGCGGATGGAGGTGATGCTGAAGTCGCTCGGCGAGATCTATCCGAAGGTCGACATCAGGAAGCACATCATCGGCAACCCGGTGACGGTCTCCTGGGAGAACGAGCCCTACTTCATGGGCGCGTTCAAGGCCAACCTGCCCGGCCACTACCGCTACCAGCGGCGCCTGTTCACGCACTTCGTGCAGGACCGGCTGCCCGCGGACAAGCGGGGCATCTTCCTCGCCGGCGACGACATCTCCTGGACGGCGGGCTGGGCCGAGGGCGCCGTCCAGACCGCGCTGAACGCGGTCTGGGGCGTCATGCACCACTTCGGCGGCACGACCGACCCGGCCAACCCGGGCCCCGGTGACGTCTACGACGAGATCGCGCCGGTCGAACTCCCCGAGGACTAGACCCCGGCCGCCCGCGCCTTCTCGTACGCCTCGGTGGCGACGTCCTTGAGTTCCTGGGCGTCGCGCGGGGTGGACTGGAGGTCGAGGAAGATCTCGTCCAGGCCTACCGCCGCGTGGGCCACGACGTCCTCGACGATCTGGTCGACGCTGCCCTGGAAGGGGCGGCGGTCGGAGCCGTCGTAGGCCTTGGGCGTGTACGTGGCGTTGACGCGCAGGACTGTCCGGATCGGTTCCGTGCGCCCGCGCTCGGCCGCCACGTCCTGCAGCTGCCGCCACTGGGCGGCGAGCTGCTCGGCGCCCATGCCCACCGGCACCCAGCCGTCCGCGTGGTCGACCAGCCGGCGCAGCGCCTTCTTGTTGTTCGCCGCCAGCATGATCGGGATCCGCCGGGCGGGCTTGGGGCCGACCACGGCGGAGGCGATCTTCGTGAGCTCCCCGTCGTAACGCACCGGGTCGGGGCCCCACACCGCCCGGAACACCTCGATGATCTCGTCGAGGACCTTGCCGCGCTCCTCGAACGGCCGGACACCGGAGGCCGCGTACTCGTCGAGGGACCAGCCGGTGCCCAGGCCCGCCACCACCCGGCCGCCGCTTGCGGCGTCCAGCGAGGCCAGGGCCTTGGCCAGTTGGAAGGGGAGGTGCAGCGGCGCCACCAGGACACTGCTGCCCAGCCGTGCCCGCTCGGTGGCCGCCGCGGCGAGCGTGAGCGTGACCAACGGGTCGGCCACGTTCCGGTAGTGGTCGGGCCAGGGCACCCCGTCCATGTCGTACAGGCCCTGGGTCGCGGGCTCCGGGAACAGCGCGCGCTCGAAGACCCACAGGCTCTCGTAGCCGATCTGTTCGGCGGTGCGTGCCACGTCGGGGACGTCCGTGCCGAGGGAGTACTGCCGCGTCTGGGGGAGAGCAAGCCCGAGCGGGATGGTCATAGCGGTGCTCCTTTGCAGTCGGGTGCCTGCCGTCAACGTACGGGGGGCGCCCGGGGATTCCGGACGCGGCGCGCACACGAGCGGATCAAGCCACCTCAGTCGGGCAGCGGGGTGAGCAGCATCCGGCCCGCCAGCCCGACGGCCGCGTCCAGCCGCTCGGTGAACTCCTCGACCAGGTCCTCGAACCGGCGCAGTGCCCACAGTGCCCGCGCCGCCGACCAGGTCGCGTCCCGCGCCCGCTCCAGGCTCCAGGAACCGAGCAGATGGGTCAGCGGATCGGCGATCTGGAGCAGGTCGGGCCCCGGCATCAGATCTTCGCGGATGCGTTCCTCCAGCGAGACGAGGAGCTCGCCCACGCGGTCGAACTCGTCCTCAAGATCGGCCGGTTCGCAGCCGAGGGTACGACAGCTGTCCACCACGGCCAGCGCCAGGTCGTGCCCGATGTGCGCGTTGATGCCCGCGAGTGCGAACTGCAGCGGTCGTACACCGGGGTGGCGGCGGAACTGGAACAGCGGCCGCCAGCAGGCCGGCGGACGGCGGTCGCCGGCGGCCGCGTCCACGGCGGCCAGATACCGCTCCGCGAACCGCACGTCCAGCGTCGCGGCGGCTCTGGGATCTCCGAACCGCCCCGCGTCCAGACGCCGTTCGACCTCCTCCGTGACGGAGAGGTAGACACGGTTGAAGACCGCGACACCGTCCCGCTCGGGGAGGGCCGCGTCCAGGGCGCGCATCCGGGAGACGACGGTGTCGACCGGAGCGGTGAGGTGTTCCGACTGCGCCATGGGGGAAGGGTCCCAGCCCCGGGGCCGGCGGGCGTGCCGACGGGCCCGGCGCTTCCCCGGAACGGGGGAACGGACCCGGGGTGCGGAAGGGGGAGCACAGCGTGCCTGGCTCACAGGCCCGGCGGAGCGGCGAGCGCAGGCGGGCGGTCATGCTCGCCGTCGCCTCGGTCGTGGCCGCTGTCGGCACCGCGACCGGGATGCTCTCGGCGCTCGGCGAGGAGAGCGGCGGGGGAGCCCGGCCGGCGGTGGCGCGTACGACCGCGGTGGGTTCGACGGCGGTGGGTTCGACGGCGGTCCGTACGACGGCTTCCTTGCCGCGGAAGAAGACACCGTCCCGTTCACCGTCCGCCTCCGCGGCGCCTGCTCCGAAGCCCTCACCGACTCCCCGGCGCGCCACCGCGACGCCGAATGCTCCCACGGCGCGGAAGCAGCAGTCGCCCCGCCTCTACCATCACCCGGACTCCCAGGTCGCCGACTGGGTCCGCGCCCATCCGGACGATCCGCGCGCCGCCGTCATCGCGCACCGCATCGCCGACCGGCCGGCCGCCGTGTGGTTCGCCGACTTCACCCCGGCGACCATCACCTCACGTGTCCGCGATGTCACCTCGGCGGCTCTGGCGCAGGACCGGGTCCCGGTGCTGGTGCCGTACGCGATCCCGAACCGGGACTGCGGCGGGGCCTCGCAGGGTGGTGCCCCGGATCTCGCCGCGTACGACGGCTGGATCGACGCCTTCGCACGGGGGCTGGGCTCCGGTGAGGTGATCGTGATCCTGGAGCCGGACTCGATTGCCCAGTCCGGGTGCCTCTCCGCCGCCGACCGGGCCGCCCGGTTCGCCTCGCTGGCCCGCGCGGGCCGGGTGCTGAAGGCGGCCGGCCCGAGGACGCGGGTCTACTACGACGCCGGGCACTCCGGCTGGAACCCGCCCGCCCGGCAGGCGGCCCTGCTGAGGCAGGCGGGAGCCAGGTCGGGCAAGGGCATCTTCAGCAACGTCTCCAACTTCCGTACCACCGCCGACGAGATCACCTACGACCGCAAGGTCCTCGACGCCCTCGGCGGTCCGGCCTCGCTCGGCGCGGTGATCGACACCAGCCGCAACGGCAACGGCCCCTCGGCGAACGGCGCCTGGTGCGATCCGGCGGGGCGGCGGATCGGGCAGGCACCCACGCTCGACACCGGTCAGGCGCGGATCGACGCCTACCTGTGGGTCAAACTGCCCGGGGAGTCCGACGGCTGCAAGGGCACCGCCGGGACCTTCACCCCGTCCTACGCCTACGACTTGGCCTCGTCGTAGGAACTGGTGCCCTCGTCGAAGAGGGGTTCCTGCCGCTTGAGGTGGGCGGGGGCGAAGGCGCGCAGGGCGTGGTAGCCGGTGATGACGACCAGGGTGCCGAGGGCGATGCCGCTCAGGGAGAAGGTGTCGGTGAACTTCATGGTGACGTTGCCGACGCCGATGATGATGCCCGCGGCCGCCGGGACCAGGTTCAGCGGGTTGCGCAGATCGACCTTGGCGTGCAGCCAGATCTGGGCGCCGAGCAGGCCGATCATGCCGTACAGGATGACGGTGATGCCACCGAGGACCCCGCCCGGGATCGCGGCCACGACCGCACCGAACTTGGGACAGACGCCGAAGAGCAGCGCGAAGCAGGCGGCGGCCCAGTAGGCGGCGGTGGAGTAGACACGGGTCGCGGCCATCACGCCGATGTTCTCGGAGTAGGTGGTGTTGGGCGGGCCGCCCACGGCGGTGGAGAGCATGGAAGCGACGCCGTCGGCCGAGATCGCCGTGCCCAGCTTGTCGTCGAGCGGATCGCCGGTCATCTCGCCGACTGCCTTGACGTGTCCGGCGTTCTCCGCGACCAGGGCGATCACGACCGGGAGGGCGACGAGGATCGCCGACCAATGGAAGGACGGTCCGTGGAAGGACGGCAGCCCGATCCAGTCCGCCTTGCCGACGCCGGAGAGGTCCAGCCGCCAGTGGTCGGTGACCTTGCCGCTCGGACTCATGGAATGGATCTTGCCGAAGACGCGGTCGAGGGCCCAGGAGAGGACGTACCCGAAGACCAGGCCCAGGAAGATCGCGATACGTGACCAGAAACCACGCAGACAGACGACGGCCAGACCGGTGAAGGCCATCACCAGCAGGGCGGTCCACTGGTCCTGCGGCCAGTAGGTGGAGGCGGTCACCGGGGCCAGGTTGAAGCCGATCAGCATCACGACCGCGCCGGTGACGATCGGCGGCATCGCGGCATGGATGATCCGGGCGCCGAAGCGCTGGACGGCGAGGCCGATCAGGAAGAGCACGACGCCGACCACGAAGACCGCGCCGGTCACGGTGGCGCTGGTGCCGCCCTGCGCGCGGATCACGGCCGCGACCCCGACGAAGGACAGGGAACAGCCCAGATAGCTGGGGACCCGGCCGCGGGTCGCGAGCAGGAAGATCACGGTCGCGACGCCGGACATCATGATCGCGAGGTTGGGGTCCAGGCCCATCAGTACCGGGGCGACGAAGGACGCACCGAACATCGCGACCACGTGCTGGGCGCCGAGCCCGATCGTGCGGGGCCAGGAGAGCCGTTCGTCGGGGCGTACCACCGCTCCGGGCGCGGGCGTGCGCCCGTCGCCGTGCAGTTTCCAGCGCACGCCGAGATCCATGGTGGGGGTTCGCTTTCTTCGAAGTGCTGTGAAGACGGCTTCGTACATGAAGACGGTCCGAACCATTGTCATGGCTACCTGGCGGTCCTACGCTCACACGGTCCTACTCGTGAACGCTGTTCACGTATATGATTCACCGCTTCATGCTGATCGGAGTGCTCGATGAGTGGAAGATCCCGCACGGCCGTCGTCCTGACGGCGCTGGCGGCCATGGGGGCCGTCCTCGTCCCCTCCGCCCATGCGACCGCGAGGGCCCCGAAAGCTCCCGACACCGCCGTCCTGGACGGCACCCGGCTCCAGTGGACCAAGGCCGACCTCGATCGCGGCAACCCCCAACTCCGCCGCGCCCTGAAGGACCTGACGAGCCGCGCCGACGCCTGGCTGGACCAGGGCCCCTGGACGGTCGTCGACAAACCGAAGCCCGCCCCCGGCGGTGACGTCCACGACTACCTGAGCCAGGCCCCCTACTGGTGGCCCACCACCACACCCACCGCCGACAACCCATGGGGCTGCCCCTACGTCCAGCGCGACGGCCAGCGCAACCCCGAGGTCGACAGCGGCACCGACCGCCAGGACGTGGAGAAGGTCTTCGACTCGACGTACGACCTCTCCCTGGCCTGGTACTACACGGGTGACCGGGAGTACGCCGAGAAGGCCGGACAGGTCCTGCGCACCTGGTTCCTCGACCCGGCGACCCGGATGAACCCGAACCTGAACCATGCCCAGTTCATCCCCTGCAAGTACGACGGCCGGGCCATCGGCATCATCGACTTCTCCCAGTCGTACACGAGCGTGGTCGACGCTCTCGCCATCCTCGCCACCGGGGCACCCGGCTGGAGCGCCAAGGACCGTGCCGGGATGCTCAGTTGGAACACGGACTTCCGTGACTGGCTGAAGAACAGCGACTTCGGCAAGGAAGAGGGTGCCGCCGCAAACAACCACGGCACCTTCTACGACATGCAGATCGCCGCCCTCGCCTACGCGACCGGCGACAGGGCGCTGGCCAGGAAGACCGTGCTGGACGCGCGGACCAGGCGGATCGACCCGCAGATCGCCGCCGACGGAAGCCAGCCGCAGGAGCTGACCCGGACCAGGAGCTGGCACTACTCGACCTTCGACCTGGTCGCCTACACCCGGCTCGCGACCATCGGCCGGCATGTCGGGGTGAACCTCTGGACCTACCGGGGACCGGACGGGCAGAGCCTGTTCAAGGCCGTGGACTATCTGCTGCCCGCCGCGACCGGGGCCACCGCCTGGCCGTACCCGGAGCTGGAATTCCACCGCTACGCGGCGGCCGACGTCGTGCACGGGGCGGCCGACGCCGGCGACAAGGCGGCCCAGCGGGCGGTTCGACAGCTGGAGGCGCCGCCCGGCGGTGACCTCTGGGCGCTGCGGCCGGCCGCCGAGCAGCTGGACTCGATCGCGGGTTGAGACCAGGGGGCTCCTGGCCGGGCATGCTGAGCGCCCGCTTAGACTGAAGGTCAGCGACATGTCAGCAACACCCAGGAGCCCCACCCGTGACCGCCGAAGCCCCGATCGCCCCCGCCCTGACCTACGGCCGGCTGATCCCCGTCACCGTCCACTTCGACGACCTGGACGCGCTTGGGCTGCTCCACAACGCCCGCTACCCGGTGATGGTGGAGCGGGCCTGGGCCGAGCTCTGGCAGGGGCACGGCTTCGCCTTCGAGGGCGACTGGGCCGCGGCCGAGGACGCCTGCAACGCGGTCAGGGAACTCCGGATCAGCTACGAGGCGCCGGTCACCCGGCCGGGCACCCACGCCGTCCATCTGTGGCTGGAACGGCTCGGCAACACCGGCCTGACCTACGGCTTCCGGTTCTGCTCGGCGGACGGGGCGACCACCTACGCGCACGGCACCCGGGTCCTGGTCCGGCTGGACGCGGCCACCCTGCGCCCCGCCCCCTGGAGCGAGCGCTTCAGGACCGCGGGTCGGGAACTGCTGCGGCCCGCGAGCTGACCTCCGCCCGCACCCCCCGTTCCCCGGCGCGCAACACGCCCGCGAACACCACCAGGCCGCAGGTCAGCGCCGTGACCACACCGAAGGACACCACCAGGCTGGTCGCCTGGGCCACACCGCCGATCAGACCGGGTGCGATCAACCCCGAGGTGTAGGTGATCGTCGCCACGCCGGCGATGGCCTGACTCGGGTTCGGCCCGGCGTGCCCGGCCGCCGCGAAGCACAGCGGTACGACGACGGCGATGCCGAGGCCCATCAGCGCGAACCCGGTCATGGCCACCGCCGGATGCCCGGCGAGGACGATCAGCAGACCGCCGAGCGCGGCCAGCACACCCCCGGCGCGCACGGTACGCACCGTGCCGAAGCGGTTCACCACCGCGTCCCCGCTGATCCGGGCGACCGCCATGGTCAGCATGAACCCCGTGGTGGTGGCCGCCGCGAGCCCCGCCGAACCGTCCATCCGGTCCTGCAGGAACACCGCCGACCAGTCCAGGCTCGCCCCCTCCGCGAACACCGCGCAGAAGCCGACAGCGCCGATCAGCAGCGCCGACCGGGGCGGCAGCGCGAACCGCGGCGGCGGCTCCTCGTCCTCGGCGGGCCGCACGTCCAGCACCCAGCCGGCCGCCAGGACGCCGAGCACGGTGAGGGTGGCGGCGGCCAGTGTGAAGTGCAGCCGGGCGTCCGAGCCGAGGTGCGCGGCGAGGGTGCCCGCCGCCGAGCCGAGCAGGGCGCCCGCGCTCCACATGCCGTGCAGCCCCGACATGATCGACCTGCCGAGCAGCTGCTCGACCTCCACGCCGAGCGCGTTCATCGCGACGTCGGCCATGCCCGCGCTCGCGCCGTAAACGAACATCGCCAGGCAGAGTGTGTACAGGTTCGGCGCGAGGGACGGCAGGACCAGGGACAGCGTCCACATCGCGATCAGTGCGCGCAGTGCGGTGCGGCTGCCGAAGCGGTGGCTGATCCGGCCCGCCAGCGGCATCGAGCACGAGGCGCCGAACGCGGTGAAGGCGAGCGCGAAGCCGAGCTGGCCCGCGCTCAGCCCGGCATGGTCCTGGATCCAGGGCACCCGCGTCGCGAACGAGCCGGTGACGGCACCGTGCACGGTGAACACGGCCGCGACGGCGTACCGCGCGCGCTTCACCTCGTGCCGCTCGTGACCCACGTCTTTCATGGTCCTGCCCCTCCCCGGGCGGGTGCGGCCCCGCTGTCGGCCGTAAACTATCAGGGAGCCTGCCTGATAGACAGGGAGTGATGTGGCCGTCCTGGGCCGCGACGATCTGGGAGGATGCCCGCCATGCCCGCATCACCGAGCACCGCCCGGGCCATCAACGACCGGCTCGCCCTGACCCTGCTCCAGCAGGAAGGTCCGCTGACAGCAGGGCAGTTGAAACAGCTGACCGGGCTGTCCCGGCCGACCGTCGCCGACCTCGTCGAACGGCTCAGCGAGTCCGGCCTGATCGCGGTGGTCGGCGAATCCGGCGAACAGCGCCGGGGACCGAACGCCCGGCTGTACGGCATCGTCGCCGACCGCGCCTGTCTGGCCGCCCTCGACGTACGCACCGAGGGCGTCTCGGTGCTGGTGTCCGACCTGGTGGGGCGGGTGCTGGCCGAAGGGGCGGTGCCGGTCGGCCCGGAGGCGGGGGAGGCGGCGGCCGTCGAGCAGGCGGTGGAGCTGGTGGAGCGGGCGGCCAAGGAGGCGGGGGTCTCCGGCGGCGGCCGGTTGCACACCGTCGGCATCGGGGCGCCCGGGCTGATCGACCCGGCGAGCGGTGAACTCCGCGGCTCGGCGGGCCTGCCGGCCTGGCACCGCCGGCTGGTCGCCGCCCTCCAGGAGCGGTTCCCCAAGGCCCGGGTCAGCGTCGAGAACGAGACCAATCTGGCCGCCCTCGCCGAACAGCAGGAGGGCGTCGCCCGCGGCCGCGACACCTTCGTACTGCTCTGGCTGGGGCACAGCTGCGGCGCCGCCGTAGTCCTTGACGGCAGCCTGCGCCGGGGCGCCTCCGGCGGCACGGGCGAGATCGGCTTCCTGCCGGTCCCGGGCACGCGCGCACTGCCGTCGGCGACGGACTGCGCGGGTGGATACCACTCCCTGGTGGGGGCGGCCGCGATCGCGGAACTGGCCGAGGAGCACGGTCTGGGACCGGCGGCCTCGACCGGCCCCGAGCCCGCCGCGGCATGGCTGGTCAGGGAGGCGGTACGGAACACCGGTGAAGCCGATGGTGGGCCCGTATTGCCCCACAGGGGTGCGGAGAGCCGAGAGACGGGCCACGACGGACCCCCGGGCGGCCGCCGACCCCGCCCGGCACACCCCGACCGCTTCCTCGACTCTCTCGCCGACCGAATTGCCGTCGGCGTGGCAGCCGTCGTAGCCGTCCTGGACCCCGGCTGCGTGGTCCTCGGCGGCGAGATCGGCTCGGTCGGCGGCGCGCCGCTCGCCACGCGGGTCGAGGAGCGGCTGCGCCGGATGTCCCCGCTGGCCACCGAGGTACGGGCGAGCGGCCTGGGAGGATCGGCGGTCCTTCGCGGAGCACTTCTGACGGCACGGGAGCGCGCCCAGGACGAACTGTTCGCACCGCAGGACCGCTGACCGTGCGGGTGGGCGACCCGGCGACGGGCAAGGGCCGTCGTCACCGCCGCCGGGCCCGCTCGAACGATAAATGGACTAGACCAGAGGGTCAATAGCTGTGGATCAGGTCAAGATGCCTGGTCCAAGGGCCGGTTGGGCATATGGCGGCCCGTCAGGGAAGTCCAGCGGCACGGGTTGTGAGGCAGCCCACATGGCTCCCCTGTATGGACCACCGCCTGGCGTGGCACACTGGCCGTGTACCAGAAGCAGCGCACTCCGGGGTCGGTGAAACTCCGAACCGGCGGTTACAGTCCGCGACCCGTCCGCTTCCAGCGGCCGGTTGACCAGGTGAAATTCCTGGACCGACGGTTAAAGTCCGGATGGGAGGCAGTGCGCGGCGGGCGAGCATCTACCTGTGCGCGCCGCCGTATCTGGTCTCGTCCGTCACGGGCGGGACCTTGTCGGCGTCGCTCCCGGTGTGCTCTTCCGTCCCTTCTGTCGTTCGTCGACAGGCCCCGGAGTCCGTGCCCCTTTGAGGCAGGAGGACCCGGGAAGTGTTCACCGGAATCGTCGAAGAGCTGGGTGAGATCACCGCCGTCGAGAACCTCGGCGACGCCTCCCGTTTCCGGCTCCGTGGCCCCGTAGTGACCGAGGGCGCACAGCACGGCGACTCCATCGCCGTGAACGGGGTCTGTCTGACCGTCGTGGAGCACGAGGGCGACGAGTTCACCGCCGACGTCATGCAGGAGACCCTCAAGCGCTCCTCCCTCGGCGCGCTGGACGTCGGCTCCCGTGTCAACCTGGAGCGCCCCACCGCCGTCGGCTCCCGGCTCGGCGGCCACATCGTGCAGGGCCACGTCGACGGCACCGGTCAGGTGCTGTCCCGCACCCCCTCCGAGCACTGGGAGATCGTCAAGGTCTCCCTCCCCGCCGACCTCGCCCGCTATGTCGTCGAGAAGGGCTCCATCACCGTCGACGGCATCAGCCTCACCGTCGTCGAGGCCGGACCCGACTACTTCACCGTCAGCCTCATCCCGACCACCCTCGACCTGACCACCCTCGGCCTCAAGCAGCCCGGCGACCCGGTCAACCTCGAGGTCGACGTCGTCGCCAAGTACGTGGAGCGGCTGCTCGCGGCCGGTCAGGGGGCCGGGCGGTGAACTCGCTCAACTCCGAGGCCTTCGTCCTGTTCGGCCAGCACATCCTCTGGTCGGACATGATCGGCAACATCCTCGGCCTGGCCGCCCTCGCCCTCGGCTGGCGCCGCAACCTGTGGAGCTGGCCGGTCCAGTTCGCCTCCGGCCTCATCCTCTTCGGCGCCTTCTACGGCCACCTCACCGGCAGCGCCGGCAAGCAGGCCGTCGTCATGGTCGTCGCGCTGTACGGCTGGTGGCAGTGGAACCGCAACAAGGGCCAGGGCGCCGACGGGCACATCGCCCCCCGGTTCGCCACCTGGCGCGAGCGCGGCGCGATGGTCGCCGCCGCGGCCGTCGGCACCGTCGCCGTCGCCCTGCTCTTCAAGGCCTACCCGTCCCTGTCCTGGGACCCCTGGCCGGACGCCTACATCTTCGTCGGCACGGTCGTCGCCATGTACGCCCAGGCGCGCGGCATGGTCGAGTTCTGGATCGCCTGGCTCCTGGTCGACCTGGTCGGCGTCCCCCTCAACTTCGCCAACGGCTACGCCTTCTCCGGCTTCGTCTACGTCATCTACGGCGCGCTCGTCCTGTGGGGCATGCGCGACTGGTGGCTGCGCTCCCGCCAGGGCTCGCGGCCCGCTCTGGAAGGGGCACCCGCATGACTGCGGCACCGATTCTCTACAGCACCGACGGCGTCGACGACCTCGCCCTCGACCCCGTCGAGCAGGCCATCGCCGACATCGCGGCCGGCCGCCCGATCGTGGTCGTCGACGACGAGGACCGCGAGAACGAGGGCGACCTCGTCATCGCCGCCGAGAAGGCCACCCCCGAGATCATCGCCTTCATGATGAGCGAGTGCCGCGGTCTGATCTGCGCCCCCATGGAGGGCGCGGAACTCGACCGGCTCCAGCTGCCGCAGATGGTCGAGGACAACACCGAGTCCATGAAGACCGCGTTCACCGTCTCCGTGGACGCCTCCGCCGCGCACGGCGTCACCACCGGTATCTCCGCCGCCGACCGCGCCACCACCCTCCAGTTGCTGGCCCACGGCGACGCCGAGCCCTCGGACTTCGTCCGCCCCGGCCATGTCTTCCCGCTGCGCGCCCGGCCCGGGGGTGTCCTCACCCGCAACGGTCACACCGAGGCCGCCGTCGACCTCGCCCGGCTCGCGGGCCTGCGCCCGGCCGGTGCCATCGTGGAGATCGCCGGCGAGGACGGCCGTATGCTCCGCCTCCCCGAGCTGATCCCGTTCGCCCGCAAGCACGGCCTGACGATCATCTCCATCGCGGACCTGATCACCTACCGCCGCGGCGCCGAGCCCACCGTCCGCCGCGAGGCCGAGGTGAACCTCCCCACCAAATACGGGACTTTCACGGCGTACGGCTATCGCTCCACCACCGACGGCGTCGAGCATGTCGCCCTCGTCCACGGCGAGATCGGCGACGGCGAGGACGTCCTGGTCCGCGTCCACTCCGAGTGCCTCACCGGCGACGTCTTCGGCTCCGCCCGCTGCGACTGCGGCCCCCAGCTCGACGCCGCCCTGGAGCGCATCCAGGACGAGGGCCGGGGCATCGTCGTCTATCTGCGCGGACACGAGGGGCGGGGCATCGGGCTGCTGTCCAAGCTGCGCGCCTACGAACTCCAGGAGCGCGGCCGCGACACCCTCGACGCCAACCTCGAACTCGGCCTGCCCGCCGACGCCCGCGACTACGGCGCCGGCGCCCAGATCCTGGCCGACCTCGGCGTGCGCAGCGTGCGGCTGATGACCAACAACCCCGACAAGAGTGACGCGCTGCTCAGCCACGGCCTCAAGATCAGCGGCCGGGAGCCGATGCCCGTCGAGGCGGGCGAGCACAACCTCCGCTACCTGCGCACCAAGCGGGACCGGATGGGCCACGACCTGCCCTGGCTGGACACACCGGCTGCGACAGCCGCCGTGGCCACCTGCGGCAACCAGTAGAGAACAGCACTGAGGGAGACACAAGAACGTGAGCGGCAAGGGTGCACCGGAGTTGTCCGTACGCAACGTCAGCGACCTGCGGGTCGCCGTCATCGCGGCCCAGTGGCACGAGAAGGTGATGGACGGTCTGGTGGACGGCGCCCTGCGCGCCCTGCGGGACCTGGGAATCGACGAGCCGACCCTGCTGCGGGTCCCCGGCAGCTGGGAACTCCCGGTCGCCGCCAAGGTCCTCGCGGGCCGCGGCTACGACGCGGTGGTCGCCCTCGGTGTGGTCATCCGCGGCGGCACCCCGCACTTCGAGTACGTGTGCCAGGGCGTCACCCAGGGTCTCACCCAGGTCTCCGCCGAGACCGGTGTCCCGGTCGGCTTCGGCGTGCTCACCTGCGACAACGAGGAGCAGGCCCTGGACCGGGCCGGTCTTGCGGGCTCCAACGAGGACAAGGGCCACGAGGCGGTGACGGCGGCGGTGGCGACGGCGGCGACCCTCCGCTCAGTATCCGAACCCTGGCACTGAGCGAAGCAGCATTTGGCGTAGTCTGGCGCTCACCATGTCCAACAAGACTTTTGAGGAGCTCTTCACCGAGCTCCAGCACAAGGCCGCCCACGGCGACCCCGCCACGTCCCGCACCGCCGAGCTGGTCGGCAAGGGCGTCCATGCCATCGGCAAGAAGGTCGTCGAAGAGGCCGCCGAGGTCTGGATGGCCGCCGAGTACGAGGGCAAGGAGGCGGCCGCCGAGGAGATCTCGCAGCTGCTCTACCACGTCCAGGTGATGATGGTCGCCCGCGGGATCTCGCTGGACGACGTCTACGCCCACCTGTAAAACCCTTTCCGGACAAACCCCCCTTTTTTTGAGCGAAGGAAGCCGACCTCATGCTGCGCATCGCCGTCCCCAACAAGGGTTCCCTCTCAGGCCCTGCGGCGGACATGCTGCATGAGGCCGGCTACCGGCAGCGCCGGGAGTCCAAGGAACTGCGCATCGTCGACCCGGTCAACGACGTCGAGTTCTTCTACCTGCGTCCGCGGGACATCGCGATCTACGTCTCCTCCGGCCGCCTGGACATCGGCATCACCGGCCGTGACCTGCTCATCGACTCCGGCGCCAACGCCGAGGAGATCCTGCCGCTCGGCTTCGCCCGCTCCACCTTCCGCTTCGCCTCCAAGCCCGGCGCGGCCGACGGCCTGGCGGACCTGAAGGGCAAGACGGTCGCCACCTCCTACGAGGGCATCGTCGCCAAGCACCTCGCCGACAGCGGCGTCGACGCCTCCGTCGTCCACCTGGACGGCGCCGTCGAGACCGCCATCGAACTGGGTGTCGCCGAGGTCATCGCCGACGTCGTCGAGACCGGCACCTCGCTGCGCAACGCGGGCCTGGAGGTCTTCGGCGAGCCGATCATGACCTCCGAGGCGATCGTCGTCCGCCGGGCCGGCGCCGACGCCGAGGACGTCGCCGAGCCGAAGGTCCAGCAGTTCCTGCGCCGCCTCCAGGGCGTCCTGGTCGCGCGGACGTACGTGATGATGGACTACGACTGCCGGGTCGAGCAGCTGGAGAGGGCCGTCGCGCTCACCCCGGGCCTGGAGTCCCCGACCGTCTCCCCGCTGCACAACGAGGGCTGGGTCGCCGTCCGCGCCATGGTCCCCACCAAGGACGCACAGCGGATCATGGACGACCTGTACGACATCGGCGCCCGCGCGATCCTGACCACGGCCATCCACGCCTGCCGCCTCTGAGACACCCGCGAGAGATGTCAGACCTTCCTTCCCTCCCCGTCACCTTCCGGCCGGGCCGCACCCGGGCGATCCTGCTCACCGCGGGCGTCGCCATCTTCGTCACCATCTCCGGGGTCGCGCTGCTCCTCGAGCAGCTCGGTCCGGGGGAGAAGCTCAGCTTCGTCATCACCGGCGCGCTGATCTTCTGGGTACTGGCCCAGCTGGCCCGGGTGAAGGTGGTCGCCGACGAGTCCGGGGTCACCGTCGTCAACATCGCCAGCAAGCGGCGCCTGGAGTGGGCGGAGATCCTCCAGGTGAACCTCCGCCCGGGTGACCCGTGGGTGTTCCTGAACCTCAGCGACGGCACCAGCCTGCCCGCGCTCGGCATCCAGCCGGGCATCGCCAAGCAGCGCGCCATCGCCGACGCCAAGGCCCTGCGGGCCCTCGCCGAGGCCCACACGATCCACGACCCCGAGCAGCACCAGGGCTGAAATCACGCAACTTCGGGGCCGGCTCCGGGTCGTCCACCCTGCCGTAGTGGCCCTTGTCTTGATTAATCTGTTGGCGGAGGCTTTTCACGTCCCGCCTCCGCCCCTGTCGCGCGCCCGGCGCACAGGGGTTCCTGCTACCCGAGGAGTGACCCTCTCCGGCGATGGACGGATCGTCCTGTAGTACCTGCGCCGCCCCCTCCCGACATACCGCGGACTGCCTTGTCGAGGTCCGCGAAGCTTCGGAGGCGGCGGCATCATGACCACCCCCCTGCTGCTCCTGGCAGCCGCGTTCCTGCTCATCGTCGCCAACGGTTTCTTCGTGGCCGCCGAGTTCGGCCTGGTGACCGTGGAGCGACCCGAGGCCGAGAAGGCCGCCGCCGACGGTGACAAGCGCGCCGGCACGGTCGTCGAATCGCTGAAGGAACTCTCCTTCCAGCTCTCCGGCACCCAGCTCGGCATCACCATCACCTCCCTGGTCGTCGGCATGCTCGCCGAACCGGCACTGGCCGAGCTGCTGCGCGGCCCGTTCACCGCGATCGGCCTCCCCGAGGGCGCCGTCTCCGGTATCGCCGTCGTCGTCGGCATGCTGCTCGCCTCGGCGATCCAGATGGTGATCGGCGAACTCGTGCCCAAGAACTGGGCGGTCTCCAAGCCGCTCCAGGTCGCGCGCTTCGTCGCCGGCCCGCAGGCCCGCTTCTCCCGCCTGTTCCGCCCGGTCATCGCGATGCTGAACACGGTCGCGAACCGCCTGGTGCGCGCCCTGGGCGTCGAACCCACCGCGGAGCTGGCCTCCGCCCGCACCCCGGGCGAGCTGGTCTCGCTGGCCCGGCACTCCGCCCAGGCCGGCGCGCTGGAGCAGGACACGGCCGACCTGTTCGTCCGCACCCTCTCCCTGGGCGAGCTGACCGCGCAGCACGTCATGACCCCCCGAGTGAAGGTCAGCGCGCTCCAGGACTCGGCGACCGCCGAGGACGTGGTCAACCTCACCCGGGCCACCGGCCTGTCCCGGTTCCCGGTCTACCGGGAGAAGATCGACGAGATCGTCGGCATGGCCCATCTCAAGGACGCCCTGGCGGTCCCGGTCCGCGACCGGCTGCGCACCCCCGTCGGCCGCATCGCCCGCAAGGCGCTGCTGGTCCCCGAGACCCTCCCGGTCCAGCCGCTGCTCGCCCGGCTCCGCTCCGAGCAGCCCATCGCGGTCGTCGTCGACGAGTACGGCGGTACGGCCGGCGTGGTCACCCTGGAGGACATCGTCGAGGAACTCGTCGGCGAGGTCCGCGACGAGCACGACAGCCCGGACGCGCCGGAACTCGCGGCGGCCCCGCCCCAGGACGGCAAGCCCGCGTGGGATGTCGACGGCAGTGTCCGCGTCGACATCCTCCAGCGGATAGGCCTCGACGTGCCCGAGGGCCCGTACGAGACGGTCGCCGGCCTGGTCGCCGACCTCCTCGGCCGGATCCCGGCGCCCGGCGACCGTGCCGAGCTGCCCGGTTGGCGGCTGTCGGTCCGCCGGGTCGGCCACTACCGCGCCGAGCGGGTCCGCCTGGTCCGCACCGCCCCCGCCGTAGCGGAGGCCGCCCGATGAGCGTCCTCCAACTGGTCTTCGCCGCCCTGCTGGTGCTGACCAACGGCTTCTTCGTGGGCGCCGAGTTCGCCCTCGTGTCCGTCCGCCGCAGCCAGATCGAACCCCTGGGCACGGCCAGGGCACGCCAGGTCCTCTACGGCCTGGAACGCCTCCCGCAGATGATGGCCGCGGCCCAGTTCGGCATCACCGTCTGTTCGCTGACGCTGGGCGCGGTGGCCGAGCCGACCGTGGCGCACCTGCTGGAGCCGGTGTTCGAGGCGGTGCGTCTGCCCGAGGGCGTGATCCACCCGCTGGGCTATGTGATCGCGCTGGCCGGAGTCGTCTTCTTCCACCTCGTCATCGGCGAGATGGTGCCGAAGAACCTGGCGATGGCGGCGCCCGAGAAGGCGGCGCTGTGGCTGAGCCCCGGCCTGGTGGCGTTCGCCCGTGTGTGCCGGCCGATCACGGTCGCCCTGGGAGCCTGTGCCCAGGGCATCCTGAAGCTCTTCCGCGTGGAGCCGAAGGACGAGGTCGAGGCCGTCGTCACCAGCGAGCAGCTCAACCGGCTGCTCGAGGACTCCGGCCAGGCGGGCCTCCTCGACCCCGAGGAGCAGGAGCGGCTGGAGGACGCGCTGGAGCTGGGCTCCCGCCCGGTGACGGACGTACTCCTGCGACGCGAGTCCCTGATCACCGTCCCCCCGTCGGTCACCCCGGGCCAGATCGTCGAACTCACCGCACGCACCGGCTACTCCCGCTTCCCGGTCGCCGCCGAGTCCGGTGCCTTCATGGGCTACGTGCATGTGAAGGACGTACTCGACCTGGAGGACTCGGACCGGGCGGTGCCGCAGCAGATATGGCGCCCGATGACGACCCTGCGGGCCGAGCTGCCCCTGGACGACGCGCTGACGGTGATGCGCCGAGCGGCGACGCACCTCGCGCAGGTCGCCGACGGCAAGGGCAGGGTGCTGGGGCTGGCGGCACTGGAGGACGTACTGGAACTGCTGGTGGGCGAGGTGACGGACCCGGCGCACCGGGATCAGCCGACGCCGCCCAGAACACCGGAGCCGCGGGTGAGTGGGGAGCCGGAGGAGGTGGCCGTGGGCTGAGCGTCGCGGGGAGCTGCGTGCCGGCGGGGGCTGGTCGCGCAGTTCCCCGTGCCCCTTACGGGGGCGTTGCCCGTCCGCACCTACATACCGGCCGGATCCTGCGGTCCCCGTCCCGACAGCACTTCCCCGTACGCCTGCATCAGGTCCGGCAGGCGTAACGTCGCCAGGTCGTCCCTCGACAGCACCCCGGGGCACGTGGACAACCGCAGATCCCGGTACGCACAGCTCTTCTCGTACAGCGTCCGCAGGAACCGACCGTTGCCCAGCTCGTCGATCCATCCCTGGTCGACCACGTGTCCGGCGATCGACCGCAGCTCCTCCAGCGCCTCCTCGTCCCACGCGTCACCGTTCTCCGCGGCCAGCACCTCGCCGATCGAGGTCAGCTCGAGGGGGCGGTAGGAGGGAAAGTCCACGCGGGTCGTGAAACGGGAGGAGAGCCCGGGGTTGGCGGCCAGCAGCCGGTCCATGCCCTCCGGGTAGCCGGCCAGGATCACCACCAGGTGGTCGCGGTTGTCCTCGGCCCGTTTCAGCAGCACCTGCAGCGCCTCGTCGCCGTACGCGTCCCCCTTGCCGTAGCCGGAGTTGGACAGCGAGTAGGCCTCGTCCACGAACAGCACACCGCCGATCGCGGAGTCGATGAGTTCGTTCGCCTTCACGGCGGTCTGGCCGAGGTACTCGCCCACGAGGTCGGCCCGCTGCGCCTCCACCAGGTGGTCGCCACCCAGCAGCCCCAGCGCGTAGAACACCCGCCCCAGAATGCGGGCGACCGTGGTCTTCCCGGTGCCCGACGGCCCGGAGAAGACGAAGTGGCGTTTCGGCGGCTGCACCGGCAGCCCCTGCCCGGCCCGCAACCGGGCCATGTTCAACTGCGCGGACAGCGCCTTGACCTGCCGCTTCACGGGCTCAAGGCCGACCATGCGCTCGAGCTCCGCGAGCGCCTCCTCGAGTAACGCGGGGTCGGTCGGCCCGGCCGGCAGCGGAGGCGACGGTACGACCTTCTCGCGCACCGCCGGATCGACCACCGACGGCATCGCCCCGGCCGGCGGCTCCGAGTCCCCCAGCCGCAGATCGCGCCCCTCCGTGCCGAAGAGCGGGTCGAGCAGGTCCGGCCCGTCCACGACGTCCTGCCCGACGCCGGTGAGCGTGATCGCCGCTAGGTCGGCGGTGTCGTCGTACCCGTCGCCCTCGGCGATCGCGGCCAGTCGTGCCGAGGTGTCCATGAACGCGGGGTCGACCCGGTGCACGGCCCGGTACAGCGGGAGCGCGGCGGCGCTGCGCCCGGTGCCCTCGTGCGCCCGTGCCAGCCAGTAGCGCAGCTCCTTACGCTGCGGCTGCTCGCTGCGGCAGCGCATCAGTGCCGCCGAGAGCAGCGGTTCTGCCTGGCCGTACATTTCCAGGCGGACCCGGGCCATGCCGCCGAAGAGCCCCGCCTCGATGCCGAGCATGGCATCGTCGAGGAGCGGGTCGGTGTGCCGTACCAACTGCTCCCAGTCCTTGACCAGATAGGCCCGGCAGGCGTGCAGGAAGCGGACCTGGGGGTCGGCGTCCACGGGCGGCAGTCCGGCGAGGGCCCGGTCGAGTTCCGGGACGTGCCGGCCGTCCAGCCAGTGCGAGGCGTGGGCGAGCAGGAGATCGCGCGGGTTCTCAAGGACCGGCTGCACCCACCAGCCCAGCCAGTACCAGGAGTTGAGCGCACGGCGGTGCCGGGCGCGCTGTTCCCCGAACCGGTCCCGGTGCCGGAACATCCTGAGCAGCGCGGTCGTCGTGTCGACGCGCAGCGCGTGCAGCCCGAGCCAGGCGTCGGCCATCCCGGGATCCATCCGTACCGCGGCGCGGAACTCCTCCTCCGCCTGCGGATAGGCGCCCATCGTGTAGGCGTCCACGCCTCGCAGCCAGGCGAGGTCGGCCGGGGCCTCGGGGCCCTGCGTGCCGAAATCCATCACGTCCCCCACAAACCGTGCCCCTGAGGTTCAGGCGGTGTCAGGTGGATCAGGCCGGGCTCGCGGCCCCTGCCTTGCGGCTGCACGCACCAGACCCCGCTCCCTGATCCGGCCTGATCCACCTGACACCCCCTCCGCCCCCGGGCTCCCCCCGATGGCCGCCGTTGGTCGAACCGCTGTGCCGCGGACCGGAGTTGCAGATGCGCGAAGCAGCCGTTCGAAGGTCGCACCGAGGGCATCGTACCTGCGGTTCCACCGCCCACCGAAGGGTGCCGCACAGGCCGTTTGGCGAGGTGGGAGCAGACCGGGCGGACACCGATCGGTGACAGACGGTGAGCGGAGGAGCGCACGCGGCGCACACAAAAGGGGTAAAGGGCAGAACGAAGCCCCCGATCACGGGGGAACAACCGGGGGCTTCGCGTCTGTGAGGCGGCTCCCAAGGGCCGCACATTCAGAACGTAAGTCCTGTACGGCCCTTGGGTCAAGCCGAGTTGAGCTACTGAGGCAACTTCTCGCAGGCGTCTCTTCACAAGTTCAGCACACTGCCGACGGTCCCTCACGGTGAGTGACCACCTGGTCCGGTCCAAACGTCTTCACAGGCCCCGGAAGTACCTCGTACCCCTTCTGCGACTGTGTCACCAGAAGGTCGGCGTACGGTCTTGACGGGTCCTCGGTGAAGTGTGCGTGCTCCGCCCTGACCCATCCGGCCCAGAAGTCCCGCTGTTCCGTGCCGTCCCGCAGCCTGCCCCGGGTCCAGGAGTCCTCCCTCGGCACCTCCATCCACAGCAGCCGCGCCAGGAACGGACGCAGCGCCCGCCGGCCGGCGCCGACGCCCTCGACGAGGATCACAGGCGCCGGTGGCAGCGTGCGGGGCGGGCCGAAGGTGCGGGCACGCCAGTCGTAGGGCGCGTAGTGCGCGGTGTCGCCGCGGCCGAGCGGCTCGATCACCTGGGCCAGCAGCCGGCCGGTCCAGGCGAACAGCTCCTCGTGGCTGGCGATGTCGTCGAGGTGGAGCACCGGCGCCCCGCCCAGCGCGGTGGCCAACCGCTCCGCGAAGGTGGTCTTTCCCGAGCCGGCGTGCCCGTCGACGCCGACGAGGCGGACCGGGCCGCAGGAGGGCGGCAGCTCCTGGAGTGCGGAGGCGAGACGGTGAATGACGATTCCCGAGGTGTGCTGAGGTGTCGCGAGGTGTGGGGTGTTTTCCGGAAACATTCTAGTAGTGCGGCGCATAGCGGGCGTTCGCGGCCCGGAAAAGTAGCGGCTTGAACTAATTTCGAGCCGTTCTCCAGCGACCCGGTCAATATTTCCGGCCCGCTGACCGATATGTCGAAATCGGACGTTTCCCGGTGCGCCCGCCCCTGAGTAGGGTGCCTTCTGCGCGACTTCGACGCGTCGAACGGGGACGGACAGGGGAACATGGCCGCGGAGCTATTCGAGGGGCAGTACGTATGGCACCCGGCGGCCGATGACCGCTTGCTCGCGAGCGTATGCGTGGATGTGCGCGCGGGGAGATATCGGAGCGCCCACGAGGCTCTGGCCGAGACCCGCGCCGACTTCGCCCTGCGCGCCCACCGCTCCCTGGTCCTGGCCTCCGAGGCGGCCGGCAGCGATCTGGTCGAGCGCTGGCTGGCCGAGGAGCCGAGCCCCGAGTCCGCGCTGATGTGGGCCCGGGTGGCCGTGCAGCGGGCGATCCGGGCGGCCGACGCCCACGACGAGCGGGCCGAGGCGCTGGAGCGGATCGCCCTCGCCGCCTGCGACCGGGCCACTGCCCTGAACCCGGCGGACCCCACACCCTGGGCCGCCAAGCTGGCCATGGCCCGGCTGCACCGCCCGCACGACCGCGCCCCCGGCGGCCTGCTGACCTCGCCGCCTGGCCCCTGGCGGCTGTTCGCGCACACCCTCGGTCTCGACCCCTGGCACCGCGAGGCCCACCACCGCTTCCTGTCCTTCTTCTTCACCCGCCACGGCGGCTCGGTCAATGCGGCCTGGGACGTCGCCGCCTTCCTCGCTCAGCGCGCTCCCGCCGACTCGGCGCTACGGCTGCTGCCCCTGGTCGCGCTGGTGGAGAGCCACAACCCCACCCAGCTGCTCGCCGAGCGGGTCTGGGAACAGCCCCAGTGGCGCGCCACCGCGCTGTCGACCTACCACAACTGGCTGCCCACGGTGGCCGGATACCGCTTCACCCCGGTGCTCGACCTGGCCTACCTCGCGCATGCGCTGGCCATGGCCCAGTGCACGTTCGAGGCCCGGGCGGTCTTCACGGTCATGGGGCGGTATGCCTCGCGGATGCCCTGGAGCGTCTTCGGCGAGCCCGCCGACCAGCTCTCCCGTGCCCGCCGCTCCTGCGGTCTGCCCATCCCCTCATAGAGAAAGGCCGGCAAGTGTCAGAACGCACAGCAGAACCCGTCACACTCGACGACGACGCGACCCTGCACGCGATGGGTTATCCGCGCAAACTCACCCGCCGATTCCAGGCGTTCGACAATTTCGCGATCTCCTTCACCATCATCAATATCCTCTCGGGTATTTTCTCGTCCTTCGGATTCGGAATGAACGCGGGGGGCCCCCGCATTCTCGTGTTCGGCTGGATCGGCGTCTGCGTTATGGTGCTGTGCATCGGCGCCGCCATGGCGGAAGTCGCCTCCGCCTACCCGACGAGCGGCGCGCTGTATTTCTCCGCCGGTAAACTCGCCAAACGGCACAAGGGAGCGTGGTCCTGGTACACGGGCTGGCTGAACTTCGTGGGCCAGATCGGCGGTACGGCGGCCACCGGATACGCGGCCGCCACCTTCATCCAGGCCTTCATCGCCCTGCAGTGGCCCTCGTACACGCCGACCGCCCACCAGACGGTCCTGATCACGGCTGTCATCATCGTGGTCGAGGGGCTCGCCAACACCTACACCGTGCAGCTCGTCGCCGTACTGAACCGGATTTCGGTGTGGTGGCTGCTGATCGGACTCGTGGTGATCGTGGGCGCACTGATCGTGATGCCGGACCACCATCAGTCGGCGTCCTTCGTGACGCATTTCGCGAACAACACCGGCTTCACCAACGGCCTTTACGGCGGCATGCTCGGCCTGCTGGTCACCAGCTGGACCTTCACCGGGTTCGACGGCAGCTTCCACATGTCCGAGGAAACGGTCCGGGCGACCGTGAACGCCCCCAGGGGGATCATCCGCTCGATCGGCTATTCGGCGATCACGGGCCTCGTCCTGATGCTCGCGCTGGTGTACAGCATCGGTGACTACGACAAAGTGGCGAGCTCTTCCGCCCCGCCCGTCCAGATTCTCATCGACGGACTCGGCATGGGATGGGCCAAGGCGATGCTGCTCGTCGTCATCGGCGCCATGCTCTTCTGCGGCCTCGCCAACCTCACCAGCAACACCCGGCAGATCTTCGCCTTCTCCCGGGACGGCGCCATGCCCGGCTCCCGCCTGTGGCACTCGGTCTCGCCGCGTACCCGTACGCCCGTCAAGGCCGTATGGCTCGCGGTGGCCTGCTCCCTCGCCCTGGTCGTGCCGGGCTGGTGGTCGCACACGGCGTTCACCGCGATCGTCAGCGTCAACGTCGTCGGACTGTTCCTCGCCTACGCCGTGCCGGTGTTCCTGCGGCTGCGCCTCGGCGACGAGTTCCAGCCGGGGCCGTGGAACCTGGGCCGCTGGAGCAGGCCGGTCGGGTGGCTGGCCGTGACCTGGATCCTGCTGAGCAGTGTCCTGTTCATGCTGCCGCAGGCCTCGCCGATCACCGTCGACACCTTCAACTACGCCCCGATCGCCCTGGCCGCCGTCCTGGTCGTGGCCACGGCCTGGTGGTTCGCCACCGCCCGCCACCGCTTCCAGGGCCCGGTCAGCTACGGCCGCCCCGACGAGGTCGCCGCGATGGACCTCGTCTGACGACGGTGAAGGAGGCCCCGGCCACGCTCCGCGGGCGCCGGGGCCCTTTCAGTGGACGAGACCAATATTGGTGGGCGTGGCATGGGCGGAAGTGCTGGCAGGGGCATGCCGCCTGTTCCATAGTTGGCGCATTGTCTTGCACCGGACCAGAGCGTCGCGCACACCTGGGGGTCTCCCACCCATGAGCAGAGCCGAACAGCCGTCCCGCAGAACAGTTCTGGCCGCCGCGGCCTCCGTCGCGGCGGCCGCCGTGGCACAGGGAGTGGTCCCGGCGGTCCCCGCGGCCGCGGCGCCGGAGACCGGCACCGACGACACCGGCCGGGCCCGGACCCGTCCGGTCGACTACCACTCGTGGACCACCTACGGCAACTGGCGGACCGGCACCGCCAAGGGCGTCAGGGCTGTCGCGGGGGCCCGCCCCGGCGTGGTGATCGGCACCCCGGCCGGTACCACCTCCTACACCGACCCCCACACCGGCACCACCGCCACCTGGGAGTACGGCACCTGGACCGGCCCGGTGCACCAGCTCACCGTCCCCGCCACCGAGACCATCGCCTCCTGGAACGCGGACACCCCGGCCGGCACCTGGATCCAGGTCGAACTGCAGGGCACCTACTCCGACGGCACCGCGACCCCCTGGTACGTGATGGGCCGCTGGGCGGCCGGCGACCAGGACATCAAGCGGACCTCGGTGGACGGCCAGACGGACGGCAGGAGCACCATCTGGACGGACACCTTCGCCATCGACGACGCCACCACCGGCCTGCGGCTCACCTCGTACCAGCTGCGCCTGACCCTCTACCGCAAGCCCGGCACCAAGCTCACCCCGACCGTCTGGCGGCTCGGCGCCATGGGATCGGACATCCCGGACCGCTTCACCGTCCCCGCCTCCACCCCGGGCCTGGCCCAGGAACTGAAGGTCCCGCGCTACTCGCAGGAGATCCACAAGGGCCAGTACCCGGAGTACGACAACGGCGGCGAGGCCTGGTGCAGCCCGACCTCCTCGCAGATGATCGTCGAGTACTGGGGCGGCCGGCTCACCCCCGCGCAACTGGCCTGGGTCGACCCGTCGTACGCCGATCCCCAGGTCTGCCACGCGGCCCGCTACACCTACGACTACCAGTACGCGGGCTGCGGCAACTGGCCGTTCAACGCCGCCTACGCGTCCACCTACAAGGACCTCCAGGGCGTGGTGACGCGACTCGGCTCGCTCACCGACCTGGAGACGCTGATCGCGGCCGGCATCCCGGCCATAACGTCCCAGTCGTTCCTGGAGAGCGAGCTGACGGGCGCCGGTTACGGCACCTCCGGGCACCTGATGACCGTCATCGGCTTCACCGCGGACGGCGACGTGATCGCCAACGACCCCGCCTCGCCCGGCGACGACGCGGTCCGGCGGATCTATCTGCGGCGGGAGTTCGAGAACATCTGGTTGCGCACCAAGCGGTACAACGCCGGCGGCAAGGTCACCTCCGGGACCGGAGGCGTCTGCTACCTCTACTTCCCGGCCTGCCCGACCCCGAGCCGGCTCAAGGCGCTCGCGGCGGTGGGGGTGCGCTGACCAGGCACGACGGCGGCCCCCGTACGGACCGGGGGCCGCTTTCCTGTGACCAAGCTCTCCGCCGCAAAAGCCGCAATCAATGGCATGGTGGACGACATGACCACGCACTCCGCCACCGCCGCCCGCGCCCGCACCGGCGGTCCCAAGGACGACGGCCCGAAGGCCCTGGAACACGTCATGGGCTGGGCCCTTGTCGTGGTCATCGCCATGCTGGTGACCCAACTCGGTCTGCTGTGACCTGACCCACTATCCGACCTGGCATACTGCGAATGTCCCGCAGCCCGCTGAGACCAGGGTCTGAATTGAATATCAGTCAACAACGTGCCGCCGCCCGTCCCCGGGCGCGCGGCACCGAGCGCTCCGTGGCCCGTCGCGCCGAACTCATCGCCATCGGGCGGAAGTTGTTCGCCGACACCTCCTACGACGCGCTCTCCATGGACGACATCGCCAGGCAGGCGCATGTCGCCAAAGGGCTGATCTACTACTACTTCCAGTCCAAGCGCGGCTACTACCTGGCGATCATCCAGGACTCCGTCGCCGACCTGGTCGCCTATGCCGCGAGCGGCCTGGAACTGCCTCAGGTGGACCGCGTCCACCGCACCATCGACAGCTACCTGCGCTACGCCGAGTACCACCAGGCCGCGTACCGCACGATCGTCAGCGGGGGCGTCGGCTTCGACACCGAGGTGCACGCCATCCGGGACGGGGTGCGCGAGGCGATGGTCGCGACCATCGCCGAAGGCGCCTACGGCCGCACCGACATCGCCCCGCTCGCCAGGATGGGCCTGCTCTCCTGGCTGTGCAGCGTGGAGGGCGCCACTCTCGACTGGATCGCCCACTCCGAACTCTCCCGGGAGACCATGCGCGAGCTGCTGGTCAAGACGCTCGGCGGCACCATGCGCGCCATCGAGGAACTGGACCCCGCCTACCGCGCCCCGGCCCCGGCCCGCCGGGACACCTGACACGTGCAAGGGGCGGAGGTCTCGTGGAACCCCCGCCCCAAGCCCCCCGTGACGGGGGTCAGTTGACGGCCTTGACCAGCTCACCGTTGGCGGTGTCACCGCTCAGCTCCCAGACGAAGGTGCCGCCCAGTCCCTGCTGGTTCTTGTACGTCATCTTGGTCGCGATGGCCGCCGGGGTGTCGTAACTCCACCAGTCGCTGCCGCACTTGGCGTATGCCGTACCGCCCACCGTGCCGGTCGCCGGGCACTTGGTCCTGAGCACCTTGTAGTCCTCGATGCCCTGCTCGTACGTCCCTGCCGCCGGGCCGGTCGCCGTGCCGCCGGGGGCCGCCTGGGTCACTCCGGTCCAGCCGCGGCCGTAGAAGCCGATGCCGAGCAGCAGCTTGGACGCCGGGATGCCGAGGCCCCTCAGCTTGGCGATGGTCGCCGAGGTGTAGAAGTTCGCCTTGGGGATGCCCGGGTAGGACTTCAGCGGCGAGTGCGGGGCCGTCGGCCCGGTCGCGTCCCAGGCGCCGAAGTAGTCGTACGTCATCGGGTTGTACCAGTCGACGTACTGCGCGGCGCCCGCGTAGTCGGCCGCGTCGATCTTGCCGCCGCTGGTCGCGTCGGCGGTGATCGCGGCCGTGACCAGCGCACTGCTGCCGAACTTCGAGCGCAGCGCCGCCATCAGGTTCTTGAAGGCCTCCCGGCCGCTGGTGTCACAGGTGTTGCCGCAGGCGTTCGGGTACTCCCAGTCGATGTCGATGCCGTCGAAGACACCCGCCCACTTGGAGTTCCTCACCAGGTCGTAGCAGGACTGGGCGAAGGCGGCCGGGTTCCTGGCGGCCTCGGCGAACCCGCTCGACCAGGTCCAGCCGCCGAAGGACCAGAGGATCCTGAGGTTCGGGTGCTTCTTCTTCAGCTTCAGCAGCTGGTTGAAGTTGCCGCGCAGTGGCTGGTCCCAGGTGTCCGCGACCCCGTCCACCGACTCGGCGGCGGTGTGGGCGCGGTCGGTCGCCGCGTACGAGTCACCCATCGCGCACTTGCCGCCGGTGACATTGCCGAAGGCGTAGTTGATGTGGGTGAGCTTCGCGGCCGAGCCGGAGGTCTCGACATTCTTGACCAGGTACTTGCGGTCGTAGACGCCCCATTCCGTGAAGTAGCCGAAGACCTTCGAGCCGGCTTTCACCTGGGGAGCCGACGGGGCGGACGGGGCCGCTGCGGACGCCGTGTCCGCGCCGGCCAGCAGCCCGGCGCCTAGGAAGGCACAACAGACCGCGGAGAGCAGCGCCCGGAACCGGGAGCGGTGAGGGATGTGCATCGGGTGTCTCCTCCTGGGGGAGAGGGGAACGCGCGCCGATTGGCATGAACGCGGTAAAGCGTTGGTCATGAACCCTAGGAGGACTAGACCAGTCGGGTCAATGGTTCGGACCAATTTCGGGGCGGACGAATGTTGTCCTGGAATTCGAGAAGTAAGCGGTCGTTAACTGGTGACGGAAGGTCCCCGATCGGGCATACTCACTGCGCAGCCGCTGGTCAGCAGGTCCGTGACCCGGAACGCCCACCTCGGCCGCACTCGAACGACAGGCGGAGCCGCCCCTACCCGACGGGCGGTGACCGCCGGTGCCCGACAGGGAGGAGACCGACGCCATGTCCGACCGCGACCCGCAGCCGGTGGAGCGTCAGCTGCCCACGGAAGAGGCGAGGGAACTGCTCTCGCTCGTCCGGGAGATCGCCCAGCGCGAGATCGCGCCCAGGGCGGCCGAGGAGGAGGACACCGGACGCTTCCCGCGCGACGTCTTCACCCTGCTCTCCGAGTCAGGCCTGCTCGGTCTGCCGTACGACTCGGAGTACGGCGGCGGTGACCAGCCCTACGAGGTCTACCTCCAGGTCCTGGAGGAGCTGGCCACGGCCCGCCTCACCGTCGGCCTCGGGGTCAGCGTGCACACCCTCGCGAGCTACGCGCTCGCCGCCTACGGCACCAAGCAGCAGCAGGTCGAGCACCTGCCCGGGATACTCGGCGGCGGCCTGCTCGGCGCCTACTGCCTGTCCGAGCCGGCCTCCGGCTCCGACGCGGCCTCCCTGCGCACGAAGGCGGTCAGGGACGGCGGCGACTGGGTGATCAACGGCACCAAGGCCTGGATCACCCACGGTGGCATCGCCGACTTCTACACGGTCATGGCGCGCACCGGCGAGGAGGGCTCGCACGGGATCACCGCCTTCCTGGTCCCCGGTGACGCCGAGGGGCTGAGCGGCGCGGTTCCCGAGAGGAAGATGGGCATGAAGGGGTCGCCCACCGCCCAGGTCCACCTCGATGACGTCCGGGTCCCCGACGAGCGGCGGCTCGGCGAGGAGGGCCAGGGCTTCGCCATCGCGCTGTCCGCACTGGACTCCGGCCGGCTCGGCATCGCGGCCTGCGCGATCGGCCTGGCCCAGGCGGCCCTGGACGAGGCCGTCGCCTATGCCTCCGGCCGGCGGCAGTTCGGCCACCCCATCGCTGACTTCCAGGGCCTGCGCTTCATGATCGCCGACATGGCCACCCAGATCGAGGCCGGCCGGGCCCTCTACCTCGCGGCGGCCCGGCTGCGCGACGCGGGCCGGCCGTTCGCGAAGCAGGCCGCCATGGCCAAGCTGCACTGCACCGACACCGCGATGAAGGTGACCACCGACGCCGTCCAGATACTCGGCGGCTACGGCTACACCGCCGACTTCCCGGTCGAGCGCTATATGCGCGAGGCCAAGGTCCTGCAGATCGTCGAGGGCACCAACCAGATCCAGCGGATGGTCATCGCCCGTCATGTGGCGGGGCCGGAAAGTCGCTGAACTGCCCGCGTGTGACCGTCGGAGCCGCCAGCCTGACCCACTCCGGGTCATGGCGGCCCGGCAGGGTGCGGCCCCGGTCGGCCCAGATCCGCAGGAGGTCGCGGTAGATGGGCGGATCCTGCGGCACGGGAGGCGGAACCGATTCCGCGGGCGGGGGCACAAAGATCCGGCGCTGACGGCCGAGCACGGAGTAGGTGGTCGTCATGCCTGGCCAACGCGGGGGCGGCCGCCCTGGTCACCGATCCCCCGAATCGTGCGTGAGTTCGTGGGCGTCCCGTTCCGCATCTGGCTTGTCCCCGTTTTCTGACGTACCGTCAGCCGGACCGTCTCCAGCCTCCGGGGAGGCCCGACATGGCCGACGACCGTCCCGTACCGCTCGACGAGTACCCCGTGCACCAGGTGCCGCTGTCCATGAAGCATGTCGCCACCGGGGACCGGAACGCCTACGACCGCTGCATCTTCCACGTCTTCGACCACAGCGGCCGCGCCCTGCTCATCCTCGGCCTCGGCGTCTACCCGAACCTCGGGGTGATCGACGCCTACGCCACCCTGCGCACCGGGGACACCCTGCACGCGGTACGCGCCTCGGACGCCCTCGGTGACGACCGGATGCGGCCGGCGGTCGGCCCGCTGCGCATCGAGGTCGAGGAGCCCCTCCGGCGCTTCCGCCTGACCTGTGAGGACTCGTTTTCGTACGACCTCACCTGGACCGCCGACTTCCCGGCTCTGTGGGAGCCGCACCACCTGCAACGCCGGGGCGACCGGCTGACGTTGGAGGGCCGCAGGTTCGTGCAGGCCGGGGGAGTGTCCGGGGTGATCCGGGCCGGCGGCGAGGAGTTCCGCCTCGACCCCGCCGGCTGGACCGGCACCCGCGACCGCAGCTGGGGCGTGCGCCCGATACCGGGGGAGGAGGGCGGTCGGCTCGCCCAGGAGAACCCGACCGAGGGCTTCCACTGGGTCTGGTGCCCGGTCCGCTTCGAGGACCGCTTCCTCATGGTCATCACCCAGGAGGACGCCGACGGCTACCGCACCCTCAACGACGCCACCCTGGTCCGCCCCGGCCGACGCGACCGCCAACTCGGCTGGCCGCAGCCCGAGATCACCTACCGCTCCGGCTCCCGCCACCCCGAGCGTGCCGTCGTCCACCTCGGGGACCCGCGCAAGCCCCAGGAGCTCGAGGTGGAGATCCTCGCCTCGTCGCCGCTCGCGATCGGTGCCGGCTACCCACCGGCGGACGACTGGCAGCACGGCACCTGGCAGGGCCACGCCTGGGTGGACCGCCGTACCTACGACATGACCGCGCCGCACCCCCGCGCGGCCTACGGCGTCACCGACCACTCCGCCCGCTTCCGCCTGGACGGCCGGGTCGGTCACGGCATCTTCGAGCACGGCTCGTTCGGCAGACACGATCCGAGCGGCTTCACCGGCTTCGACTCGGTGGCGCCCTGAAGGAGGAGGCCGGGATGACGACGACACCGCGCCCGCGCACCACGACGCGCGACCCAGAGGACCTCACCCGCCGGCTGACCGCCTGGCTGGACGCCCGGCTCCCCGGCGCCAAGGCCGTCGGCGTCACGGTCCCCGCCTCCAACGGCATGTCCAGCGAGACCCTGCTGTTCGAGATCGAGCACCCCCACCCTCCGCTGCGGGACTGCGCGTTGAGACTGGCCGCGGACCCGTCGGCGTACACGGTCTTCCCGTCGTACGATCTCACCCGCCAGTACCGCACCATGCGGCTGGTCGCCGAACACACGGATGTGCCGGTGCCCCGCGTCCTCTGGCTGGAGGAGGACCCCGGACCGCTCGGCGCGCCCTTCTTCGTCATGGAACGGGTCGACGGACGCGTCCCACCCGACGTCATGCCCTATACGTACGAGGGGAACTGGCTGCACTCGGCGAGCGATACCGAACGCGAGCGGCTCGAAGCGGCCTCCGTCGCCCTGTTGGCCCGGCTGCACGACCAAGTCCCGATCGCGGAGACGCAGTTCCTCGCCCTGCCCGGCGAGGGCGACGCCCTGCGCCGGCATGTCGACTCCCAACGCACCTACTACGACTGGGTGGTGGACGGACTCGCCCGCTCACCCCTGATCGAGGCCGCGTTCGACCGGCTTGCGGAGCTGTGGCCCAGCGAGCCCGGCCCACCGGTCCTCAACTGGGGCGACGCACGCATAGGGAACGTCGTCTACGACGGCTTCGACCCCGTAGCCGTCCTCGACTGGGAGATGGCGGCACCGGCGCCGCGCGAGGTGGACCTCGGCTGGACCGTCTATCTGCACCGCTTCTTCCAGGACCTCACGGCCGCCTCCGGACAGCCGGGACTGCCCGGGTTCCTGCGCCGCGACCGCGTCGAGGCCCGCTACGCACGGCTGACCGGGCACACCCCGCGGGACATGGACTTCCACACCCTGTACGCCGCCCTGCGGCACGCGATCGTCATGCTGCGCATCGCCTATAGGCAGGTGTACTTCGGTGAGGTCGCCGTCCCGCCGGATCCGGACACGCTGATCCTGCACCACGGCAGTCTGCGCGCCATGGTGCATGGCAGCTACTGGGATGCGGTGCGGTGACTCAGGCAGCCTGACGGCCGGCGGTGCTCCCGCCGATGCGCATCGCCGGTACGCGCATCGGGCGCGAGGCCGGGCCGCCGACGTGCGAGAAGGGCTGCGTCCGCCAGTTCAGACCCTGCGGGAGGGTGAGCAGGAGGGCGGTGTCCTGCTCCTGCGGCTCGACCGACTCGTCCGCGGACGGGGCCTCGGCCGCCGCGCGGCCCGTACCGGCACAGACCGTCAGGCCGAACGGGTTCCACGGCGAGGCGCACAGCGCGTGCTCCGGGAGGAACTCCTCGTCCGCCAGCAGGGCGATGGGCTGCGCGCAGTCCGGGCACACCACCCGGTACATCTCGAAGGTGTCGTACGCGTCCGGTTCCTCGGCCTCGTAGAGGTCGGGTTCGACGCCCTCCGGCTCGGGCTCGACAACCAACTGAGGGCGCTCGGACGTGGAACGACCAGGGCGCTTAAGACTCTGCATGGGTAACTCCCCCTCGGGCTGGGCCGTGAAGGCACTGCGGCCTCGACCACAGCAAGCACTTCCCGTCCGGTCTCGGCGGTAATCACGAGACCGTCACGGAGCCCGTTCGGGGGCTGTGGCGTTCGTCACATGCCGCCCGCAGGTGCCCGGTGCGGTGTTTTTGTCCCTCCGCCGGCTCACCACCAGCCCTCGGTGACATCACGAACCGGCCATGACCTGCGTCGCTGAGGTATCCCAGGAGATCAGGCGCACTGTAGTTTTTGCGCCATGGAGGAGCTGGACCGTCAAATCGTGCAGCTGCTCGTCAAGGACGGGCGGATGAGCTACACCGACCTGGGCAAGGCCACGGGCCTTTCCACGTCGGCCGTGCACCAGCGGGTGCGCCGGCTGGAACAGCGCGGCGTCATCCGCGGCTATGCCGCGGTCGTCGACCCGGAGGCCGTCGGGCTGCCCATGACGGCGTTCATCTCGGTGAAACCGTTCGACCCCAGCGCACCCGACGACATCGCGGACCGCCTGGCCGGCGTCCCCGAGATCGAGGCGTGCCACAGCGTGGCCGGCGACGAGAACTACATCCTCAAGGTGCGAGTGGCGACCCCGCACGAACTGGAGGAGCTGCTGGCCAGGCTGCGCAGCCTGGCGGGTGTGTCGACGCGGACGACGGTGGTGCTCTCGACACCGTACGAGGCACGGCCGCCGAAGATCTGACTGCCACTGCTGTGCCGACCACGCCGGGGGCCGCGCAAAGACGCCCCAGGTGCGGCTCCGGCGTCGCGGCACGACAAACTGTCGGCTATGAGTGATCGCACCGACCAGCCGAAGACCGTCCTCCTGCGCCGCGGTGAGGTGCACAGTCCCGCCGATCCGTTCGCGACTGCGATGGTCGTGGAGCGGGGGCAGGTCGCATGGGTCGGCTCCGAGGGTGCTGCCGACGCCTTCACGGACGGGGTCGACGAGGTCCTCGACCTGGACGGTGCCCTGGTCACCCCCGCCTTCACCGACGCCCACGTCCACACCACCTCGACGGGTCTCGCCCTGACCGGCCTCGACCTGTCCGGGGCCGGCTCCCGGGACGCGGCCCTCGCGCTGGTACGTGACTTCGCCGCCCGCCGCCCGGACGACCGGGTGCTGCTCGGACACGGCTGGGACGCCTCCCGCTGGTCCGACGGCCGCCCCCCGGCCCGCGCCGAGCTGGACGCGGCCACCGGGGGACGCCCGCTCTATCTCTCCCGGATCGACGTGCACTCGGCGGTCGTCAGTACGGCCCTGCTGGACCTGGCCGCCGGCGCGGTGCCCCGGGAGGACGCCCCGCTCACCGGCGACGCCCACCACGCCGTACGCGCCGCCGCGTTCGCGGCCGTGACGCCCGCGCAGCGCGCCGAGGCCCAGCGCACCGCCCTCGCACACGCGGCCTCCCTCGGTATCGGCACCGTCCATGAGTGCGGCGGCCCGAAGATCTCCTCCGAGGACGACTTCACCGGCCTGCTGCGGCTCGCCGCGGAGGTACCCGGCCCCCGGGTCGTCGGCTACTGGGCGGAGGCGGACGCCGACAAGGCGCGGGAACTGGGCGCGCTCGGCGCCGCCGGTGACCTCTTCGTCGACGGAGCCCTCGGCTCGCACACCGCCTGTCTGCACGAGCCCTACGCCGACGCGGGCCACACCACGGGTTCCGCCTATCTGGACGCGGCCGCCGTCGCCGCCCACGTCATCGCCTGCACCGAGGCCGGCCTCCAGGCGGGCTTCCACGCCATCGGTGACGCCGCCGTGAGCGCCGTCGTGGAGGGCGTACGCGCCGCCGCCGAGAAGGTCGGCCCTGCCCGTGTCCGCGCCGCCCGGCACCGCGTCGAGCACGCCGAGATGCTCACGCCCGAGCACATCGCCGCCTTCGCCGAGTTCGGTCTGATCGCTTCCGTGCAGCCCGCCTTCGACGCGCTGTGGGGCGGCGAGGACGGCATGTACGCCCAGCGGCTCGGCGCCGAGCGGGCCCGCACCCTCAACCCCTACGCGGCCCTCCTCAAGGCCGGGGTGCCGCTCGCCTTCGGCTCCGACAGCCCGGTCACCCCGCTCGACCCCTGGGGGACCGTCCGCGCCGCGGCCTTCCATCACACGCCCGAGCACCGGGTCTCCGTACGCGCCGCGTTCACCGCGCACACGCGGGGCGGCTGGCGGGCGGTCGGCCGGGACGACGCGGGCGTCCTGGTGCCGGGCGCGCCCGCCGACTACGCGGTCTGGCGCATCGAGGAACTGGTGGTGCAGGCGCCGGACGACCGGGTCGCCCGCTGGTCCACCGACCCGCGCTCCGGCACCCCCGGCCTGCCCGATCTGACCCCGGGCCGCGAGCTGCCGGTCTGTCTGCGCACCGTGGTGGGCGGCCGGACCGTGTTCGTACGACCGGGCGAGTGACCAGGCCGCATTCGTACGGCCGGGCGAGTGATCTCCCGGGGTGGCGCGGCCGTGATCGACGGCCGCGGCCCCGTCGCGCGACCTGCGCATCCTCCGCGCTGACCAGGGGTTTGATGCCGTTTATGCAGGTCAAACGGCTGTTGACAGCCAGCGGCAGCGGGCCGGTAGGTTCGGCCGAGTCCACCACCGGACGCCCGACCGGGGAGCAGTTCGCGCACTCGTCGCAGCGCCGCTGGGTCAGGGACGGCGCCCCGCACCGGGGCACCGTCACTGGGAGCCAGGCTCAGCGCCCGCGCCGACGAGGGAACGTTCCGGCCGGTCGGGAGGTGTGACCCGGGTGGGGCCCGGGCGCTCAGTAGACAACGGCCTTTCGGTCGACCCGCAGCCAGCGGGTCCGAGGTCGGCCCGAAGGGCGCCGGGCCCCCATCCGTAGTCGAACGACATGCCGAAATCGCGGATGACCGTCACCCGAAACGGGCATCCTTACCCCGTTCTTGCGGAATCGACACCACCATACGAACGCGCTGTCACGTCAGTGCAGGCCGTGGCCACTATGGTGGTCCCCTGCGTACGACATGAAGGGGCAGCAGTGAACGACGGCGACGGGACCCTCGCGGCACAGGCCCAGGAGAGGCGGTTCGGCCCGCTCGGCACGGCCTTGGTGATCATCCCCACGTACAACGAGGCGGAGAACATCAAGTCCATCGTCGGCCGGGTGCGCCAGGCCGTCCCCGAGGCCCACGTTCTGGTGGCGGACGACAACAGCCCCGACGGCACGGGCAAGCTCGCCGACGAACTGGCCGCCGAGGACGACCACGTCCAGGTGCTGCACCGCAAGGGCAAGGAGGGCCTGGGCGCCGCCTACCTAGCGGGCTTCCGGTGGGGCATGGACAACGGCTACGGCGTGCTCGTCGAGATGGACGCCGACGGCTCCCACCAGCCGGAGGAGCTGCCCCGCCTGCTCACCGCGCTGAAGGGCGCCGACCTGGTGCTCGGCTCCCGCTGGGTGCCCGGCGGCCGGGTGGTGAACTGGCCCAAGTCCCGCGAGTTCATCTCCCGCGGCGGCAGCCTCTACTCCCGCGTCGCCCTCGACCTCCCCATCCGCGACATCACCGGCGGCTACCGCGCCTTCCGCCGCGAGACCCTGGAGGGCCTGGGCCTCGACGAGGTCGCCTCGCAGGGCTACTGCTTCCAGGTCGACCTGGCCCGCCGCGCCGTCAAGGCCGGCTTCCATGTCGTCGAGGTGCCCATCACCTTCGTCGAGCGGGAGTTCGGCGACTCCAAGATGAGCCGCGACATCCTTGTCGAGGCGCTGTGGCGGGTCACCTCGTGGGGCGTCACCGACCGGCTGGGCAAGATGACCGGCAAGGGCAAGCCGTCCTAGCGGGCGCCCGCGTCCTGGCGAGTACAGCCGTCACAGCGGGGGCCCGGAAACCTCACAGTTCCGGTTGATCATCCCCTTATCCCGCGCTGAGCCGGGCCCAGGCACACTGGGAGCATGACGACTGGCGCGCAGAACCCTCCGCACACCACCCGGCCCCGCCGTTCTCGGCTCGGCAGATATCTGCCGCTGGGCGTGGCCGCATGGCTGGTGCTGGAGATCTGGCTGCTGACGGTGGTCGCGGGCGCGGCGGGCGGAATGACCGTGTTCCTGCTGCTGGTGGCGGGCTTCGTCGCAGGGGCCGTGGTGATCAAGCGGGCCGGCCGTCGTGCCTTCCAGAGCCTCAACGAGGCCATCCAGCGCGGCGGCTCCCCGGAGCGCGGCGGTGGCAACGGCCTGATGATGCTGGGCGGCCTGCTCCTCATGATCCCCGGCCTGGTCTCCGACGCCCTCGGCCTGCTGCTCCTGCTGCCCCCGGTCCAGAAGGCGGTCTCCCGCCTCACGGAACGCACCCTCGACCGCAAACTCCGCGCGTCCGCCCCCGGCACCCTGGGCGACGCCTTCCAGCGTGCCCGCATCCACCGCCCGGACGGCAAGGTGGTCCAGGGCGAGGTGATCCGCGACGACGGCCCCCGGCCGGGCGACGAGCCGACGGGGGAGCGGCCGCCGCTGACCCGCTGACGGCAGCCCCGGAGCCGGTCGACCCGGGACGCCCGCAGACAGAACGAGGGCGCCGTACGTTCACGGAACGTACGGCGCCCTCGATTGGTTGTGTCGGCTTCCCGTTACACGGAACTATGCGGACTTACGGCTGTCCCGGGGATGAATCGCGATGTTCATCGCGCCGGAGCGCAGAACCGCCAGACGCTCCTCGAGGACCTCTTCGAGTTCCTCACGGGTGCGTCGCTCCATCAGCATGTCCCAGTGGGTACGCGCGGGCTTGGCCTTCTTCTCTTCAGGGCCGTCGCCGTCCACGAGGAGTGCCTGGGCCCCGCAGACCTTGCACTCCCACTCCGGCGGGATCTCCGCCTCGACCGAGAAGGGCATCTCGAAGCGATGCCCCTTCTCGCATGCGTACTCCACGGCCTGGCGCGGGGCCAGGTCGATACCGCGGTCCGTCTCGTAGCTGGTCACTACGAGGCGCGTACCGCGAAGAGCTCGCTCACTCATGAATCGTGCCTCCCGGGCTTGTCGCCCACAGGACAGGTGTCGCTGTCGTCGTCATCCGGTCAACGTCCGGTCGGCGGTAAAGATTCCCGTTCAGGGTCATGCGTCGCCGTCGTAGCCGCCCCTTGTTGTACCCACCGGCGCCCGGTTTGTCACATCTGCTAGCAGATGTCACCCAGCGTTTCTGCATCTTTGACGCGCAGTAACGGTACGCCTGGCAGGCCAAACGCGTACACTACCGCCCTTTGGCGTTGAACGCTAAATCTTCCCGCTAGATCCTCTGTGGGACCGGGTTGCCGGCCTCGCCGATCGCCCGCCGCACCGGAACCCGCGCGAGCAGCGCGAACCCGATGACGAAGAAGGCCACCAGCGAGATGATCGCCGAGCGGTAGCTTCCGGACAGCTGGAAGGTGATCCCGAACAACAGAGGTCCCAGCCAGCTCATCCCCCGATCGCTCATCTCGTACGCCGCGAAGTACTCGGCTTCTTTCCCGGGCGGTACGAGATGCGAGAACAGGGAGCGGGACAGCGCCTGGCTGCCGCCCAGGACGAGACCGATACCCGCCGCGAGGACGAAGAACCACACCGGTGCCTTCGCCGGCAGGAAGTACCCGGCCGCCAGGGTCACCGTCCACGCCACCAGCGACCCGAGGATCGTGCGCTTCGCCCCGTACGTCCTCGCCAGCCGCCCCATCGTCAGCGCGCCGGCCACCGCCAGCACCTGCACCAGCAGGACGGCCCCGATGAGCGTCGACTGACCGAGCCCGAGCTCCTGGGAGCCGTAGACGGACGCTTGGGAGATCACGGTCTGGATGCCGTCGTTGTAGACGAGGTACGCCAGCAGGAAGGACAGCGTCAACGGATGACGGCGCATGTCCCGGACGGTCGCCGTGAGTTGACGCAGCCCGGGCGCCGTCGCCTCGGCCGCCCTGCCGGCCCGGTCGCGCAGCCGTCGTAGCGGTACGAGGGTGAAGGCGCCCCACCACAGACCCGCCGCGGCCAGGCAGATGCGGACCGCCTCCGTCTCGGACAGGCCGAAGGAGTCGTGCGCGGAGTACAGGACCAGGTCGGCTATCAGCACCAGGGAACCGGCCGCGTAGCCGAAGGCCCAGCCCCGGGAGGAGATCGTGTCGCGTTCCTCGGGCGGGGCGATCTGCGGGAGGTAGGAGTTGTACAGCATCAGGGCGACGGACTGGGCGGCGTTCGCCACGATCAGCAGCACCCCGCCGAGCAGATAGCGGTCGCCGTCGAGGAAGAACATGCCCGTGGTCGCCACGGCCCCGGTGTACGCGGCCGCGCCGAGCAGCTGCTTCTTGCGGCCGGTGCGGTCGGCCAAGCTGCCCACCAGGGGCATCAGCACGACCGCCAGGATCACCGACAGGCAGACCGAGTAGGCGAAGAAGGAGCCCGCCCGGACCGGGATGCCGAGCGGATGCACATAGCCGTCGGCGTCGGCCGCGTGGTCGGTCACCGAGCTGAGGTAAGGGCCGAGGAACACGGTGAGGACACTCGTCGAGTAGACCGAGCACGCCCAGTCGTAGAAGTACCAGCCGCGCTGTTCGCGGCGCAGCTCGGTGACCTCGTCCGAGGCCCCCGTCCGCACGGTTTCGGTGCCCACCCGTGCCCTTGCCCTTCCCGCTTTCCCGAGGCGGTGCTGTCGCGCGCCTCAGACCCAGACGCCGCGGTCCTGCATGACCTCACGCAACGTGTCGATGTGATCGGTCATGATGCCATCGACTCCCAGGTCCAGGAGCCGGTGCATCCGCTCGGGTTCGTTGATGGTCCACACGTGGACGTGCAGCCCGAGCGCGTGGGCGGCACGGACGAAGCGGGGGTCGACGACCGGGACGCCCGACTGCGACTCGGGCACCTGTGCGGCGACCGCCGACCGGCGCACCGACGCCGGCAGCCCCCAGGAGCGCAGCCGAAGTCCGACCACCCCGCGGGTGCCGAACGAGGTGGCCAGCCGCGGCCCGGCGATGCGCTGCGCCCGCAGCACCCGAGCCTCCGAGAACGACCCGACGCACACCCGGTCGTAGGAGTCCGTCCGGTCGATCAGCTCAAGCAGGGGCCGCAGTGCCGGCTCCGCCTTGGCGTCCACGTTCCAGCGGACGTCCGGGAATTCCTCGAGGAGGTCCTCGAAGAGGGGGAGCGGCTCGCGGCCCGCCACGCGCGCCTGCCGTACGTCCTCCCACGGCAGGTCGCCGATCCGGCCCGCCCCGTCGGTGACCCGGTCCAGGGTGTCGTCGTGGAAGGCGACGAGCCTGCCGTCCGCCGTGGCGTGCACATCGGTCTCGATGTACCGGTAGCCGAGCTCGACCGCGCGCCGGAACTGCGCCACGGTGTTCTCCAGGCCGTCCGCGGCCCCGCCGCGGTGGGCGAAGGCGATGGGGCCGGGGTGGTCCAGGTACGGGTGGCGTATCAGCGTGCTCACGGGCGAAGTATGGCCTGTTCCGATGACCCCTTGGCAACGACCGTGCTGCCTTGGGATGCCACCGGAACGGCGAACACCTTCAGGAACAGCTGCGCGAGGGGCCCGATGGACAAGGCGTAGAGCAGGGTCCCGACGCCGACGGTCCCGCCGAGCGCGAATCCCGTGACGACCACCGCGACCTCGATCGCCGTCCTGAGCAGCCGGATCGAACGCCCGGTACGCCGGTGCAGCCCCGTCATCAGACCGTCCCGGGGACCCGGCCCGAAGCTCGCCGCGATGTACAGCCCGGTCGCCACTCCGTTGAGTACGATCCCCGCCGCCATCAGCGGAATCCGCAGGGCGAACGCGTGTGCGCCGGGGACGACGGTGAGCGTGGCGTTCATGGCCAGGCCTATGACGAACACATTGGAGACCGTGCCGAGGCCCGGGCGCTGGCGCAGCGGGATCCACAGGAGGAGCACGGCCGCGCCCACGATGATCGACACCGTGCCGATGCTCAGTCCGGTGTGCTTGCCGAGACCCTGGTGGAGGACGCCCCAGGGCTCCAGGCCGAGGCCCGCCTCGACGAGAAGCGCGGAACTCACGCCGTACAACGTGAGCCCCGCGTAGAGCTGGATCAGCCGTCGCCCGAGCCGGCCTCGCGTGGACAAGAGGTACCCCCTGGTGGTGATGGTGGACTGGTTCATGTCACTCTGTGGCTTGGGAGCAAAAGCCATCCATGGCCAATTCGGAGAAGGTGGACTGATTCTCATGGCGCAGTGGACCTCGGCGGTGGGTGCCGCACAGCTCGCCCGGCTGCTCAACTCGCAGCAGGACCGCCCGGCCGGCCCCGGCACCCGGCGACCGCCCGCCTACCGTGCGCTCGCCGACGGGATCCGGCTGCTGGTCCTCGAAGGGCGTGTCCCGGTCGCCGCCCGGCTGCCTGCCGAACGCGAACTGGCCCTCGCCCTGTCCGTCAGCCGTACGACCGTGGCGGCCGCGTACGAGGCGCTGCGCGCGGAGGGATTCCTGGAGTCCCGGCGCGGCGCCGGCAGCTGGACCGCCGTTCCGGCGGGCAACCCGCTGCCCGCCCGCGGCCTCGAACCCCTGCCGCCCGAGGCCCTCGGCTCGCTGATCGACCTGGGCTGCGCCGCCCTGCCCGCGCCCGAACCGTGGCTGACCCGCGCGGTCCAGGGCGCCCTGGAGGAACTCCCGCCGTACGCCCACACCCACGGCGACTACCCGGCCGGGCTCCCGGTCCTCCGCGCGATGATCGCGGAGCGCTACACCGCTCGCGGGATCCCCACGATGCCCGAGCAGATCATGGTCACCACCGGTGCCATGGGCGCGATCGACGCGATCTGCCATCTCTTCGGCGGGCGCGGCGAACGCATCGCCGTCGAGTCACCCTCGTACGCCAACATCCTCCAGCTCATGCGGGAGGCGGGCGCCCGGCTCGTCCCCGTGGCGATGGCGGAGGGACTCAAGGGCTGGGACATGGACCGCTGGCGGCAGGTGCTGCGGGAGGCGGCGCCCAGAATCGCCTATGTCGTCGCCGACTTCCACAACCCCACCGGGGCGCTCGCCGACGAGGACCAGCGCCGCCGGCTGGTCGACGCGGCCCGCTCGGCGGGCACGGTGCTGGTCGCCGACGAGACGATGAGCGAGCTGTGGCTGGACGAGGGGGTGGAGATGCCCCGCCCGGTCTGCGGCTTCGACCCGGCGGGCTCGACCGTCGTCACCGTCGGCTCCGCCAGCAAGGCGTTCTGGGCGGGCATGCGCATCGGGTGGGTGCGAGCGGCTCCCGACGTCATCCGCAGCCTCGTCGCCGCGCGGGCCTACGCCGACCTGGGGACGCCGGTGGTGGAGCAGCTGGCGGTGAACTGGCTGTTCGGCACCGGGGGCTGGGAGCAGGCGGTCGAGCTGCGCCGCGCGCAGGCCCGCCAGAACCGGGACGACCTGCTGACCGCGGTACGGCGCGAGCTGCCGGGCTGGGAGTTCGAGGTTCCGCGGGGCGGGCTCACGCTGTGGGTCCGGGCGGGAGGTCTGTCCGGCTCACGGCTGGCGGAGGCGGGGGAGCGGGTGGGGGTGCGGGTCCCTTCCGGGCCGCGGTTCGGGGTGGACGGCGCGTTCGAGGGCTATGTGCGGCTTCCGTTCACCGTGGGGGGAGCGGTGGCGGATGAGGCGGCGGCTCGACTGGCCGCGGCGGCGCGGTTGGTGGAGGCGGGAGCGTCCGGCGGGGGCGAGGCGCCGAGGACGTTTGTGGCGTAGGTGCAGACCGCGGCGCCCCTGAAGGGGCGCCCGCAAGCGCGGGCGGGCGATGCCCACCCCGCCTCAGCCCTCGGCGACCGCCGCTTCCATGGGCACCGGCTGCTCCGCGGGCTCGTTCCGCGGCGGCAGCAGGTCCAGTACGGCCTGCCGGTCCGCGTCGCTCGTCGCGTCGTCGTACGGATCGGGCGTGGCCGGCACCTGGAGTCGCAATACCGGGCCGTGGCCCAGCCGGGCATAGCCCCGACCCGGCGGCATCTGGGCCAGCGGCGTCGTGTGCGGCGGTGCCCCCAGCGCCGCCTCCAGCTCGTCCGGCAACGCGGGCCCGAGCACGACACGCGCGCGCGTGTGCTGTCGTACCGCCTCGCTCAGCGCATCCGTGCTGTCGAGGTGTTCGGCGACCACCACGGTGACGTTCGCCGCGCGGCCGTGCCGGAGGGGGGTCTGGAGGAGGTTCCGCGGGTCCTGGTGGCCGTTCGCCGAGGCCAGGTGGACGAAGGAGCTGGGGCGGTCCAGCAGGATCCACAGGGGGCGCCGGCAGTCGTCCGGCGGCGGCTGGCCGGCCTGCCGTGCGCGGTTGAGGGCGACGAGCCGCCGTTCCGTCTCGTGGGCGGCCCATTCGAGGCTGGCCAGCGCCCCGGCGAGACCGCACTCCACGGCGAGGACCCCGTCCCGGCCGGAGAGGCACGCGTACTCTCCGGTGCCGCCGCCCTCGACGATGAGCACGTCGCCGTACTGGAGGGCCTGCAGGGCGACGGAGCGCAGCAGGGTCGAGGTGCCGCTGCCGGGGCGGCCCAGGACCAGCAGATGGGGCTCGGTGGAGCGGGCGCCGGTGCGCCAGACCACCGGCGGGACGTCCCGCTGCTCCTCGCCGTACGCCAGCGGGAGCGTGCGCTGGACCTCGGTGGGGTCGGTGAAGCCCAGGACCGTCTCGCCCGGCGCGGTGACGAAACGCTGGGCGGCGATGTCGGTGGGCAGCGGGGCGAGGACGGTCACCACCAGCCGGTTGCCCTCCTCGTCCCACGCGAAGTGGTACTCGCGGCCGCGCCCGGACTTCGCGGTGAGCAGGTACTCGATCCGGGCCCGCGCCTCGGGCTCCCCGTCCGGGAAGTACGCGGGGTAGCGGATCATGAGCTGGCTGACGCGGCCGGCGTCGTCGAACTCGTGGGCGAGGAAGGCTTTCTCCCACTCCCCGCCGTGCGCGTACAGCGGCGCCGGGTCCTCGGGCGCCGAGAAGTACGGCACCAGGGCCTCGTACAGGGACTGGAGCCGCTGGGCCTGCGACTCGTCGGGGCCCTCCGACGGGGGCGGGGTGCGGTCGCGGCCGTACCAGGCGCTCGCCGCCATCAGGGTGATGACGGCGAGCAGCGGTCCGTACGGCACCAGGGCCACGACCAGGACGACCGAGGCCACCAGGAACAGCAGTGGCCCACGCTTGTCCTTGGGCGTCTCCGCCCATCTGCGCCCCCCGGCCGAGGCCAGCCGGCGCAGTCCGCGGGTGACGGTGATGAGCGGATGGAGGACGTCGGTGGCGTTGTCGGCAGCCGTCCGGGCCAGCTCCCGGCTCCGGGCGAGCTGCGCGGTGCCGTTGCTCAGAATGCGGGGGAGAGGGCGCCGGGCCACTGCTGTCTCCTGACGGTGCGTAGGGACGGGAGAGGCGTCAGAACTTGATGCCGCCGAGGAGGCTCGCCAGGCTCTCGCCGCCGGCCTTGATGCTCGGTGCGATGGCCGTGCTGGAGAGATAGAAGCCGAACAGCGATGAGATACAGGCGTGCGATGCCTTGAGGCCGTCCTTCCGGAAGAAGAGGAAGACGATGATGCCGAGCAGGACGACGCCTGACATGGAGAGGATCATTTGAGATCTCCTGGTGTCGAAGGGGGACAGTCACCATGAGTTCTTCCAGCATCACCGCATGTATCCATACGATAAAAGGTGCAAATGGGTGAATTGCGGTAGATTTCACCCGATTGGCGGATCGTCCGTTGACTCACGCCGACCGGGCCGGACCGTGTCCCGGTGCGGCCTCGCTGATCGGTCGGCGGACCCGCGGTGATCTTTACCTCGGGCAGATCCGGTCATGTGCACCCTGAAGCCAGTACGCTGGCGATTCACTCGTACGGCCGCACGGCCCGTCCGTTGCCGTACGCTCCCACCGTCCAGGGAAGTCCCGCAGCACACAGGAGAGGCGGTCCGTTCGATGAGCGAAGCCCCCGACCCCGAGGTCGTGGAGCTGGCGACCAAGATCTTCGATCTGGCCCGGCAGGGGCGGACCGAGGCGCTCGTGGCGTATCTCGACGCGGGCGTTCCGGCCAACCTCACCAACGACCGAGGTGACTCCCTCGTGATGCTCGCCGCCTACCACGGGCACGCCGAGGCGGTGCGTGAACTGCTCGCCCGGGGTGGCGAGGCGGACCGGGTCAACGACAGAGGTCAGACCCCGCTCGCCGGAGCGGTCTTCAAGGGCGAGACGGAAGTCATCAAGGTGCTCATGGAGGCCGGCGCGGACCCGGCGGCGGGCACTCCTTCGGCCGCCGACACCGCGCGGATGTTCGGCAAGGCGGAACTTCTCGAACTGTTCGGCGCTCACTGAGCCATCCGTTCTGATCAGCCAAAACACACAAAACGGGGGAGGCGGTACAGGGCCGCCGAAATTTCGGTCGCGGCAGGTCGAAGTGCCGAGTCATCATGACGTCGTGATTCACGGACGCGATGGCTGGGCAGGGGTTGCCGCACCGCGCGGACCGTGACGCGGTCCGCATGGGCCACTGACGAGAGGCAGAGAGAAATGGTCTACAGCAAGCAAGAGACGGCGGGCGCTCCGACGTTGTGTCACGCGGCCAGGTAGTGCGTGTTCTCCGGTTGCGTCGACGCTTGATGTGAGGCTGTTTCCCATGTTCGATCCGGTCATAGCGCCCAGCGGTACGCTGCTCGGCCTGCTCCAGCGGGGCCGTGGCGACGGCACGCTGCACGCGCTCACCGCCCCGCGCGCCGAAGCGCTCGCGGCACTGAACCACTGCGTGCTCCGCGACCCCCGCCACGACTGGCAGGTGGAGAACCGCTCCCTCTACTACGCCCGCCTCTATCTCGATCTGAACGGCGAGCTGGACGCCATCGAGGCGCATCTCTTCGACCCCGACGACGTCCTCGACACCGAGGAGTCCCGCACCGGCCTCGCGCTGGCCGTGCTCGGGCACCTCGCCTCCTACGGCAGGCGGGACGCGCTCGCACTGCTGCGCAGGTACGCCGCCACCGGCACCAACTGGGCCTGGGCCCTGGACGAACTGGCGTTGCGCGACGACGACGCGGGCCTGTGTGCCCTCGCCGCCCCGGTGCTCGCGCGCTTCACCACGGACGCCGAGGGCGAGGCCGAGCTGGCCGCCGCCGTACGGGACGCCTTCGAGCCACGGCCGTGGCGGCTGTGGGCCGACGATCCCCGCGAATCGATCGCCACGCGCGTGCGTGCCGCGCAGGAAACCGGCTGTTTCGACCGCTGGCAGCGCCAGATGCGACCTACCGGGCCCCGTCCGGGGTGGAGCGTGCGTGCCGTCTTCGAGTGGGCCCAGCAGGGCGTCGAGCGGGGCGCGGCCCTCCATGTGCCGGCCGCCCGCTGTCTCGTCGCCGTGGCCGGCCCCGAGGACCGGCCGGAGATCCTCCAGGCGGCCAAGGACGGCACCGACGGAGCCCGCTGCACCGCGTTGCGCTACCTCGCCGACAGCAACGACCCCGACGCGCTCAACCTGATCGAGGCCGCGGTGATCGACGGCACCACCGCCGTCGTGGAGGCCGCCGTCGACGCCTTCGAACGCATGCGCAGTATCGCCGCCGTCGACCGCGCCCGCGGCTGGGCCCACCGGCCCGACGCCCTCGGCGCCGCCGCCGGACGGATGCTCGCCTGCCGGGGCGGCGCCCAGGACAGCGAACTGGTCCTCGCCGCACTGCGGGAGGCCGTACGCGGCGAAGGCCCGGACGCGCCGACGCTGTGGACCCTCGTGGACGGCACCGGACGCCTCGGCATCGCCTGCGCCGCGCCCGTTCTGCGCCACGTCTACCGCGAGACCGCCTCGTCCCACCTCCGCGGCCGCGCCGCCCGCGCCCTGGCCGCCACCGATCCCTCCTTCGCCACCGGCTTCGCCGTCGAATGCCTGTGGGACTGCGAGGAAACCACCCGCGAGATCGCCGCCCGGCACGCCGAGACCGGTGACGCCCGGGTCGTCGAACAACTCCGCCGGCTCGCCGCCGACCCCGCCGAGGAGGCCGAGGTCCAGACGGCCGTCCGCAGCCGTATCGGACCGGACACACCCGCCGTGTGAGACATCGCCACGGGGGACCACGGCTTCTCGGGAACCACGGGGGATCCCGCACACGTTCCCTTCGCGGAAGACTGCCCGCTGAGTGAACAACCGGTGACCGGCAGGACAGCCGGGTGTGGACAACGGCTGGACCAATCGGGTGTGCAGGCCAACGCTCATGGGACGTTTAACAATCGGAAAGATCCACTTTGACGCGGCCACGTCCAGCGCGGCGACAACACGGGTATGCGTGTCGTCATCGTGACCGAATCCTTTCCCCCCGATGTGAACGGCGTGGCCCACTGCGCGCTCCAGACCGCCCGACACCTCGTCGATCGCGGTCACGCTCCCCTTGTCGTCGCTCCGGCTCCCGCTCCCGGAAACAGGCTCGCCGCGGCCGCCGCGCCGTGCCCTGTCGTCCACGTCCCCTCCCTTCCGCTCCCGGGCTATCCCCAGGTCCGCGTGGCTCTCCCCAGCCGCAAGCTCGCCGCCGCGCTGATCGAGCACCGCCCCGACGTGGTGCACCTGGCCAGCCCCTTCATCCTCGGCGTCCGCGGCATGGCCGCCGCCGCCCGGCTCGGCATCCCGGCCGTCGCCGTCTACCAGACAGACCTGGCCGGATATGCCCGGACCTACGTGGGCGCCGGCGAGGCGGCCGCCTGGCGGCGGATACGGTCCGTCCATGGCGCCGCCGACCGCACCCTCGCCCCTTCCACCGCCTCGATCAGCGACCTGGAGTCGCACGGGGTTCCCCGGATCCAGCTGTGGCAGCGGGGCGTGGACACCGTCCGCTTCCGCCCCGAGTTCCGCGACGAGGCGCTGCGCCGCGAAATCGCCCCGAACGGCGAGGTCATCGTCGGCTACGTCGGCCGCCTGGCCCCCGAGAAGCAGATCGAACTCCTCGCCGGTGTCTGCGGCCTGGAAGGCGTCAAGGTCGTGATCGTGGGCGACGGGCCCAGCCAGGCCCACCTCAGCGAGGCGCTGCCCGGCGCGGTCTTCCTCGGCCGCCGCACCGGCCACGACCTCGCCCGGATCTTCGCCTCGTTCGACGTCTTCGCGCACACCGGCCCCTTCGAGACGTTCTGCCAGACCGTCCAGGAGGCCATGGCCAGCGGCGTCCCGGTCGTCGCGCCCGCTGCCGGCGGCCCGATCGACCTGGTCGACCACGGCCGCACCGGGTTCCTGGTCCCGCCGCGCGACGCGGGCGCCGTCCGCGAGGCCGTCGCCTCCCTGGTGGCCGACCCCGCGATGCGGGCCGGCTTCGGCGCCGCCGCCCGCGAGACCGTCGAGGGCCGCACCTGGGCCGCGGTCGGCGACCAGCTGATCCAGCACTACGAGGACGTCCTCGCGGCACGCCGGCCGGTGGTGGCGGCATGAGCGGTGAATCCCTGCGCATCGTCCGGCTCGCCAACTTCGTCGCACCCTCCTCCGGCGGCCTGCGCACCGCCCTGCGCGAACTCGGCAAGGGCTTCGTGGCCGCCGGTCACGAATCGGTCCTGATCGTGCCCGGCGAGCGCTTCTCGGACCGGGTCGAGGAGCAGGGCCGGGTGATCACCCTGCCCGGCCCGGTGCTGCCCGGCACCGGCGGCTACCGCGTCCTCGTCGACAAGACACGCGTGCAGACCCTCCTGGAGCACCTCGCCCCGGACCGCCTGGAGGTGTCCGACCGCACCACCCTGCGCTGGACCGGCCGCTGGGCCCGGCGCGCCCGGGTCCCCGCCGTGATGGTCTCCCACGAGACCGCCGACGGCGTCCTGCGCACCTGGGGCATGTCCGAGAACATGTCCCGGCGCACCGCAGACGCCCTCAACATCCGGACGGCGCACACGTACGCGCGGGTGGTGTGCACCACCGAGTTCGCCGAGCGCGAGTTCGTCCGCATCGGCGCGCGCAACGTCGTACGCGCCCCGCTGGGTGTCGACCTGATGGGCCGCCACCCCTCGATGCGCGACCTCGACCTGCGGGCGCGGTATGCGAGCGAGGACGAGGCACTGCTCGTCATGTGCTCGCGGCTGTCCGTGGAGAAGCGGCCCGGCACCGCCCTCGACGCCGTGGAGGCGCTGGTCCGGCGCGGCCGCCGGGTGATCCTGGTCGTCGCCGGCGACGGGCCGCTGCGCGAGCGTCTGGAACAGCGCGCCCGCGAGCGCAGGCTGCCGGTGACCTTCCTGGGGCACGTCTCCGACCGGGACACCCTGGGCGCGCTGCAGGCGTCCGCCGACGTGGCCTTGGCGCCCGGGCCCGCCGAGACCTTCGGGCTCGCCGCCTTGGAGGCCATGGCCTGCGGCACGCCCGTGGTCGCCAGCGCCTCCTCCGCGCTGCCCGAGGTGATCGGCTCCGCGGGGGCCACCGCGGCCGACCGCGGCGACGCTTTCGCCGACGCCGTGGAGATGCTCCTGGAGCGGCCCGGTCCCGAGCGCCGGGAAGCGGCACGCGCGCGTGCGGAGTGCTTCGGCTGGGGAACGGCCGTGGAGGCCTTCCTCGCCGCGCACGACGCGCCGGTGCTGTGCCGTCGTGACGAGAACGGAACGACGGAACAGATCCGTCGTGTCGTGCCGGAGGGCGTGGCATGAGAGCGGTTCGGTTCGTGGCGCTGGGAGACTCCCTGACCGAGGGCGTGGGCGACCCCGCCGGCGAAGGGTGGCGCGGCTGGGCCGCGCTGCTGGCCGGCGGACTCGCCGCGAAGGACGTGAACTTCACCAACCTCGCGGTCAGCGGGGCGCAGACCCGGGACGTACTGGAACGTCAGACCCCGGCCGCACTGGATCTGCGCCCCGACATCGTCGCCGTCGTCATCGGCGTCAACGACACCCTGCGCTGCACCTTCGACATCCACGCGGTGGCCGAACGGCTCGACAAGGTCTACGCGGCCTTCACCGCATCGGGCGCGACCCTGCTCACCGCGTGTCTGCCCGACCCCGGCTCGATGCTCGGACTCCCGGGCGCCCTGGCCCGCCCGCTGGCCCGCCGGCAGCGTGCGGTCAACATGGTGGTGCACGCGCTGTCCGAGCGGTACGGGGCCGTCCATCTGCACGCCGCGGAGGGTGCCTGGCTCACCGACCGGGCGATGTGGAGCGCGGACCGGCTGCACCCGTGCGAGCGCGGGCACCGGCAGCTCGCCGTCCGCTTCCACGCCCTGCTCGCACCGATGGGCAAGGCGACGGGGACGGCGCCGTCCCCCGAGCCCGAGTTCCCGCCGCCGACCAAGAAGGCGAGTCTGTTCTGGCTGGCCACGGCCGGCACGGCCTGGGTGATCAGGCGGTGCAGCGACCTGCTGCCCCAGCTGCTGCGGCTGGCCCTCGACGAGATGCGGCACCGCAGGAAGGGCACCAGCGCCCGCCTGGACCTGAGCGCGTCCGCCGCGGTCTCCGCCGCGCTGGCCGCCCTCCAGCCGCCGGAGCGGCCCGCCGACGCCGCATGAGGACGATGACGGCACGCGCGGACGACGGCGCCGGATGACACCGCCACGGCGGCTCAGCGACGGCGGCTCAGCGACGGCGTACGGCCACGAAGCGGATCGGGATGCCCGGGACGGCCTGGGCCGCCGCCGGGAGGTCGGTGGCGCGGACCACCGCGATCACCGGATAGCCGCCGGTGGTCGGATGGTCGGCCAGGAACACCACCGGGCACCCGTCCGGCGGCACCTGGACGGCGCCGAGGGTCATGCCCTCGCTGGGGAGTTCACCGGGATGGGCCCGCTCCAGGGCGGGCCCTTCCGTGCGCAGCCCGATGCGGTTGCTCGCCGACGACACGCGGTACGCGCGCGAGGTGAACGCCCGGACGGCCGCGGGCGTGAACCAGCCGGCGCGCGGGCCCAGTGTCACCCGCAGCACGAGCTCCGTGGGCGGGGACGGCTGCGGTACGACGTCCACGCGCCCGTGCGGGCCCGCCGGAGCGCCCAGCGGCAGCACCGTGCCGTCCGCCAGCGGGGGCGGCCCGAGCCCGGAGAGCAGATCCGTGGCCCGGCTGCCCAGCACCGGCTCGACGGCGATCCCACCGGAGACGGCCAGATAACTCCGTACGCCGGAGAGAGCGGCTCCCACTTCCAGTACTTCCCCGGCCGGAACCACCACGGGCGCGCCCCATGCCGCCGGGCGCCCGCCCACCGCGACCGGGCCCGGCGCACCCCCGACCGCGACAACCACCGTCGACCGCGGCCGGACGGCGCATCCATCGAGGGTCGTCTCCAGGACGGCCGCATCGGGGGAGTTGCCGACCAGCCGGTTGACGAGCGCAGCGGCGGGCGTGTCCAGCGCCCCCGAGCGGGGCACCCCGAGATGCGCGTACCCGGGGCGTCCGCGGTCCTGCACGGTGGTCAGCGCCCCGGCCCGTACGACGACGAGCGCCCGGTCGGTCATACGCCCCTCACCGGCCCCGCCGGCACGAACCGCACACGCGTACCCGGCGTCAGCAGTGCGGCGGGCACGCGCGCGTGGTCCCACAGCACCGCCTCCGTCGTCCCGATCAGCTGCCAGCCGCCCGGCGATGAGCGCGGATACACGCCCGTGTACGGCCCGGCCAGCGCCACCGCGCCCGCGGGCACCGCCGTGCGCGGGGTGGCACGGCGCGGCACGTCATAGCGGGCGGGGAGCCCGGTGAGGTAGCCGAAGCCGGGCGCGAAACCGCAGAAGGCGACCGTGAACTCGGTTCCCGCGTGGATGCGGGCCACCTCCCCCTCGGGAACCCGCCAGTGGGCGGCGACCTCGGCCAGGTCCGGGCCGTCGTAGCGCACCTGCAGCTCGATCGCGGCACGCGCGCGTGGGGGAGCGGGCGGGATCTCGGCGGCGGCCACTTCGCCGGCCCAGCGGGCTGGGTCGTCGAGGCCGTCGAGCAGGACCGTGCGGGCGGCCGGCACGATCTCGCGGACCCTCAGCGAGCCCTCCATGCGGCGGCGCACCAACTCGGCGTGCAGGGCCTGGGCTTCCGCGCCGGAGCCGACCTCGACCAGGACGGCGTCGTCACCGACGAGGTGCGTTGTCACGGGCGCGGCTGTCTCGGTCTTCGGGTCCGTGTTCGGGCTGGGGCTTGTGTCCATGCTCGTGGTCGTGCTCATGCGAAGGCCGCTACGGTCACGCCCGACTCCGCGAGCCGCGTGCGCACCCTGCGCGCCAGCTCCACGGCGCCCGGGGTGTCGCCGTGCAGGCAAAGTGAGCGGGCGCGCACGTCGATGCGCGCGCCGGAGTGCGCGGTGACCGTGCCGGAGCGCGCCAGCTCCACCGAACGCTCCACGACTGCCTCCGGGTCGCTCACCACCGCACCCTCGCGCCCGCGCGGGACCAGCGTCCCTTCGTCGGTGTACGCGCGGTCCGCGAACGCCTCGGTGACGGTGGGCAGTCCCGCCTGCCCGGCCAGCTCCAGCAGCCGTGAACCGGGCAGCCCGAGGACGGGCAGTGAGGCGCCCGCGAGGAGCACGCCGGCGACCACCGCGGCGGCCTGCACCTCGTCGTGCACGACCCGGTTGTAGAGCGCGCCGTGCGGCTTCACGTACGCCACGCGCGAGCCGGCCGCGCGGGCGAAGACCTCAAGGGCACCGATCTGGTAGGCCACCTCGGCCGCCAGCTCGGCGGGCGGCACGTCCATCGCGCGCCGCCCGAACCCCGCCAGGTCCCGGTAGGACACCTGGGCGCCGATCGTCACCCCGCGGTCGGCCGCCAGCTCGCACACCCGCCGCATGGTGGCCGCGTCCCCCGCGTGGAAACCGCAGGCCACGTTGGCGCTGGTGACGACGGACAGCAACTGCTCGTCGTCGGTCAGCCGCCAGCGGCCGAAGCCCTCGCCGAGGTCGGCGTTCAGGTCGATCGAGGTCATGGATCCGCTGTCTCTCGTGTCAGGCGACGCGGTACTGCTCGTCGCGGGCGTCGCTGATGAACATCTGGCCCGGCGCGTGCGTGATGGCGAACGGCGGCCGGGAGGCCATCACCACCGCCTGCGGGGTCACCCCGCACGCCCAGAACACCGGGATGTCGTCGGGACCGGCGTCCACCGGGTCGCCGAAGTCGGGCCGGCCGAGATCGGCGATGCCGAGCGCCGAGGGATCGCCGCAGTGCACGGGGCCGCCGTGCACCGCCGGGAGCCGACTGGTCTCCCGGATCGCGGCCGACAGATGCTGCGGCGGGACCGGGCGCATCGACACCACCATCGGCCCGCTCAGCCGCCCCGCCGGTCGGCACGGGCGGCCGGTCACGTACATCGGCACGTTCCGGCCCTGCTCGACATGCCGGATCGGCACACCCGCCTCGGCCAGCGCCCACTCGAACGTGAAGCTGCACCCGAGCAGGAACGACACCAGATCGTCCCGCCAGTACGCTGTCACGTCCGTCGGCTCGTCCGTCAACTCCCCGTCCCGCCAGACCCGGTAGCGCGGCAGATCGGTGCGCAGGTCCGCGCCGTCCGCCAGCACGGTGGCCGTGGCGCCGGCGTCGGTGACGTCGAGCACCGGGCAGGGTTTGGGATTGCGCTGGCAGAACAGCAGCGTGTCGTAGGCCCAGTCGGCGGGCACCGAGATCAGGTTGGCCTGGGTGTGACCGGCCGCGACCCCGGCCGTGGCGCCCGTGAGGCCCTCCCGGAAGCGGGTCCGGGCGGTTGTCGGGCTCCATGCGTGCGCGTGCTCGTCGACGAGGGTGACAGGACGGTCTTCCGTACGGTTCACGCCAGTTCCTTCCCGCGCGTCTCCGGCAGTCCGAACAGGGCCAGGGCGGCGAGCCCGTACCCGGCCGCGCCGAAGACCAGCGCGCCGCCCACGCCCCAGCTGTCGGCCAGGAGGCCCACCAGGGTCGGGAAGACCGCGCCCACCGCCCGGCCCGCGTTGTACGTGAAACCCTGCCCGGTGCCGCGCACCGCCGTCGGGTACAGCTCGCTCAGATACGAACCGAATCCGCTGAAGATCGCCGACATACAGAAGCCGAGCGGGAAACCGAGCACCAGGAGCGTGGTGTTGGCGCCGTCCGGGATGTTCGCGTACGCCAGCACACAGACCGCCGACAGGAGCGCGAACAGCCAGATGTTGCGGCGACGGCCCAGCCGGTCGGTGAGGTAGCCGCCGGTCAGATAGCCGAGGAAGGCCCCCGAGATCAGGAAGGTCAGATAGCCACCGGTGCCGACGACCGACAGACCGCGCTCGGACTTCAGATACGTCGGGATCCAGGTCGCCAGCGTGTAGTAGCCGCCCTGGACACCCGTGGACAGCAGGCCCGCGAAGACCGTGGTGCGCAGCAGACCCGGCGCCTCGGCCGTGCCCGGACGGAAGATCGCGACGAACGAGCCGCGTCGTGGGCTCTGTTCACGTACCGCGACCGCCTGTGGGGCGTCGTGCACCCGGCGGCGCAGCCACACCACGAGCAGTGCGGGCAGGGCACCGGTCCAGAACATGACCCGCCAGGCCAGGTCGTCGCCGACGAACGAGAAGACCAGCGTGTAGACGATCACCGCGAGTGCCCAGCCGGCGGCCCAGGCGCTCTGGATCGCGCCGAGCGTGCGGCCGCGGTGCCGGGCGCTCGCGTACTCGGCGACCAGGATCGCGCCGACCGCCCACTCGCCGCCGAAGCCCAGGCCCTGGAGGGCTCGGAACACCAGCAGCGTCTCGTAGTCGGGTGCGAAGCCGCAGGCCACCGTGAAGACGGCGTAGGTGACGACCGTGATCATCAGGGCGCGGACCCGGCCGACCCGGTCCGCGAAGACTCCCGCCGCGGCGCCGCCGACCGCGGAGACCACCAGGGTGACGGTGGTGAACAGGCCGGTCTGGCCGCTGTCCAGGCCGAAGTACGCCGCGAGCGCGACCATGCTCAGCGGCAGGGTGAAGTAGTCGTACGAATCCAGGGCGTATCCGCCGAACGCACCGGCGAACGCGTGCCGGCCGCGCGGACCGAGGGCGCGCAGCCAGCCGAACGCGCCGTCCTCGGCGGTGCGTTCGTCCCTGCCCGGGTTCGCGTCGGAGGTCAGGGCCTGCGGTGGAGGAGTCGTGCTCATGGGCACCTCGCAGAAGAGGGGACGAAGGGTGCGGGGACTGAGCCGTGCGGTGCCGTGCCAAGGTGAGCGTGCTGAGCACCGTAGGGGATCGTTCAACGATCCTTCAATACCCACGTTGTTTCGTTGCTGTGTCTGCGGTTGAATTCCGGGCATGGCAGAGCAGCTGACGGGACTGGCCGACGACCGTGCCCTCCTCGGGCGCACCAGCACCGCCGAACGGGTCTCCGACATCCTCAGGAGCCGTATCGCGGACGGGTACTTCCCGCCAGGCACCCGCCTGTCGGAAGACGGCATCGGCGGTGCGCTCGGCGTCTCCCGCAACACCCTCCGCGAGGCGTTCCGGCTGCTCACCCACGAACGCCTGCTGGTCCACGAACTCAACCGGGGCGTCTTCGTCAGGGTCCTGACCGTCGAGGACGTCGAGGACATCTACCGCACCCGGTCCCTGGTCGAGTGCGCCGTCGTACGCGGCCTCGGTGATCCGCCCTACGCCCTGGACGGACTGTCGGCGGCGGTCACGGAAGGGCAGCGGGCGGCGGCCGGAGATGACTGGAAAGCAGTGGGTACGGCCAATATCCACTTCCACCGGGAACTGGTCTCCCTGGCCGGCAGCGAACGCACCGACGAACTGATGCGCAGCGTCTTCGCCGAACTCCGCCTCGCGTTCCACGTGGTCGACGACCCCCACGCCCTGCACGAGCCGTACCTGTCCCGGAACCGGGAGCTTCTCCAGGCGCTGGAGCGGGGCGACAGTCGCGGCGCGGAGCGACTGCTGGAGACGTACCTCACGGACTCACTGGAACGAGTGGTGGAGGTCTACCGGCGCAGGGTCGGCGACGAGGGCCCCTGTAGCCCCCCGTAGCCCGCACCCAGCCCGTGGACGGCCCGCGGTGCCCCCGGCTCCCCGGACGGAGCGTTTGGGTCGATGTCAGACCTAGGACCTAGTCTGTGCACCGTGACTTCGCCTGCGACGACGGACAGCGTTCCGCCCCAGCTCAGCGCGGGGCCGCGCCCCGCGCCGGGCCCGGCCGCCGACGAGGGGCTGGCGCGGCGCCTGCGCGCGCTCGCCTGCACCGCACCGCTGCACGACCTGGACATGCGCAAGGCGAACCTCGCGGGCGAGTACTCGGTGTACGGCATGGCCGAGGTGGCCCTCGCCGCCATCGACCTGGTCACACTGAACATGGACTTCGACACCGGCGCCGACCACGAGCAGATCGTCGCCCGGCTGATCCCGCGCATCTCCGCGCAGACCCCGCGGCGTCCGGTCGCCGAGCACGAGCGCGTGGCCCGCTGGGTCCTGGAGAACCTGATCAACGTCGGCAGCGTCGACCGCGGCTTCCGCGCGGTGTACGGCACCTTCGCGCCCGACGGGTCGTATGTCCGCCGGGACTACGACTTCAAGCTGATCGAGGAGGTGCCGGGCCCCGGCGGCACGGTGTACCTCCGGACGACCGACGAGGCGGTCAACGTCCTGGTCGGCGCCCTAGACACGGACGTCACCAGCGCCCAGATCGCCGCCGAGGTCAAGCTGGAGGTGCTGGTCAACCGCGGCCGCCTCGCCGACGCCCAGCTCGCCGCCGAGCAGGCCCGCTACCGGACCGTGCAGTACTCGGAGACCCTGCGCCGCGCCCTGGACGCCACCCGGCGCAACGTCCGCGCGGTGGACTGGCTCAACGCTGTCCCCGACCTGATCGCCGAGGCTCTGGACCACGTCGCCGACCGCTACCGGCACGAGAACGCGATCCTCACCAACATCCGCAAGGCCCGCGACGAGACCGAGGACCCGGAGAACAAGCGGCGCGCCGCCGAACTCGTCGACATCGTCAAGGACTGCATCCGACGCCACACGCAATTGCAGTCGCGCCTGCTGGAGGCCGGGCCGCTGTTCCGCGCGGAGCAGGACCGGCAGGCGTTCGCGACGCCCATGACGACGTCGGGGACAGACCTGTACGGGCACCTCCTCGCGCCACTGCTGCCGTTGCCGCTGGAGCAGGCGAGCCGGGTCACGGGGGCGTTCTTCGCACACGGGACCGGGCTGCGGACGCCGGTGTCGGTGCGGGTGGGCGACCTCGTCGACATACTGCTGACGCCGCCGGTGGAACGGGAGCATCTGGGTGCCGAGATGCCCGAGCCGGACCTCATCGCGACACCGGACGACAGCCGGTTCAGCGAGGAGCAGCTGGCCGCGGCGATGGCGCTGCTGGACCTTCCGGCGGACGCGCCGCGCAGGTTGTCCGGGTTGTTGGCGGAGGCGCGCAAGCGGGATGCCGAGCTGCCTTATCTGGTTGCTCTGTTGGCTGTGCACGCGGCCAGTCCGGCGGTCGGTACGGCGTATCGACAGGGTGAGGAGAAGCTGTTGTTCGCCGTGGATGACGGGACCGAGCTCGACGATCCCGAGTTCGGCGGGGCGGATCTGATCGTGGGGACTGCCTTGTTGGACGCGGTGGGGATGGCGGCGGACCGGACGGAGGCGGCGTGACGTTGTGCGCCCCTGAGGGGTGTCCCTCCCCCCTTTTTTCAAGATCAAGGAGTTGTCCCCGTGAACGAGTACGTTGAGGCTGACGCGTCTGCCGCGCAGGCCAACGCTGCCGTCACGCCCGCCGACGCCGCCGACGCGGCCCGGCTCGTCGCGTTCGGGCTGCAGCCCAAGCTGCAGCCCGCACGTGATCAGGAGTACACCGAGCTGCTGCGGCGCTACCGGGAGGACCCGGCGTTCGCGCGCCTCGCGGATGCCGTGGCCGCCGGGCTCGGCCTGGTGGTGCTGGAGGTGTCGGCCCGCGCGGGGATGGCCGTGACCGCCGCCGAGGACTCGGTGTTCGCCGTTCGCATGGGCGACTACGCGCGTCGTACGTCCGCGGACGGCAGCGACCGGTTCCTGCACGGGCTCGCCCATCTCGCCGTCGCCGCGCTGGCGTTCCCGCGTCCCGAGGACCTGGCCGACGACGGCTACATCGGGCGGATCACGGTCAACGGCGTCGACGCCTTCGTCCGGCAGGCCTGCCGCCGCCTGGAGGAGCGGGCCGAGGCGCTGGGGGAGAACACCGACCCGGCCACCGACACGCCCGGCCTGGAGGCCGCCTGGCGGATCTGGGCCAGACGCAGCGCGACCGGCGCCACCAAGGACGCCCGACGGCTGGCCGGTTCCACCACCGGCATCATCGGCAAGGCGGTCGTCTTCCTCACCGACTCGGGGTTCCTCCAGCGCACCGGCGACGACCAGGGCGGCACCTACCGCACGACGGCCCGCTACCAGCTCCAGGTGCGGGACATGGCCGGCAGCGCAGCCATGGCCGAGCTGCTGGAACTCGGCGTCGTCCCGGTCACCGACGGCACGGCCAGCCTGCTGCCCGCCGACGACAGCGACGACCTGGCCGCCGACGCCGGACTGCCGTTCCACTCCTGACCGTCCAGAACCACCGCACTTTTCCCCAGACTTACGAGAGTCCGCCATGTACGAGCTGTCCCGGGTCCGCCTCTACTCCATCGGGCCCGCCGGTGCGCGCTACGCCGACACCGTGCTGGACCTGCGGGGCGTCGGTGAGCCCGTGCCCGACCCGGCCCCCACCCAGGCGGAGTTCTTCGAGGAGGAGCCCGTCGGCCCGCCGCGCCGGCCCGCGCCCGCCGGTGTGCTCTTCCTGGAGAACGGCGGCGGCAAGTCGGTACTGCTCAAGCTGATCTTCTCGGTGATGCTGCCGGGCCACCGCAACACCCTCGGCGGCGCCAGCTCGGGCGTGCTGCGCAAGTTCCTGCTCGCCGACGACTGCGGGCATGTCGCCCTGGAGTGGCAGCACACCCTCACCGGCGAGTGCGTGGTCGTGGGCAAGGTGAGCGAGTGGCGGGGACGGCAGGTCTCCAACGACCCGCGGAAGTTCGCCGAGGCCTGGTACTCGTTCCGGCCCGGGCCCGGGCTCGCCCTGGACAATCTGCCGGTCGCCGAGTCCACCGCCGTACGACCGCCCGTGGAGGGCGCCTCAGGGGCGCAGGGGCGGCGCCGCACCATGAAGGGCTTCCGGGACGCCATCACGGAGGCGGGCAAGGCGTATCCGCATCTGGAGGTGCACTGGGAGGAGATCCACGACCGCTGGATCGAGCACCTCGGCGACCTCGGCCTGGACCCGGAACTCTTCCGCTACCAGCGGGAGATGAACGCCGACGAGGGTGAGGCCGCCGGTCTGTTCGCGGTCAAGAAGGACTCCGACTTCACCGACCTGCTGCTGCGGGCCGTCACCGACACCCGGGACACGGACGGGCTCGCCGACCTGGTCGGCGGCTTCGGCCACAAGCTGGGGCGACGCGCCGAGCTGATCGCCGAACGCGACTTCACCGCCGGGTCGGTGGATCTGCTGGGGCGGATCGTCGAGGCGGCCGAGGCACGGGCACGCGCGCGTGACATCCACGCGGGCGCCGAGCGCCGTACCCGCACGCTCGCGCGCAGGTTGTCCGCACGGGGCGCGCAGGAGCGGGTGCGCGCAGCCGACCTCGCCCAGCGCGTCACGGCCGCCGCCCACGCCGTCACGCAGTCCGAGGGCGCCCGCGAGCGCAGCGCGCTGATCGCCGCCGAACTCGCCTACCGGCACGCCTCGCTGGCACTGGCCGCCGGTGAGAAGTCCGCCGCCGCGCAGAAGCGCGAGCTGGCCGACGCACGCACCCTGCACTCCGCCTGGCAGGCCGCCGAAGCCGTGCTGCGCCACCGCGCCGCCGCCGACCGCGTCGCGCGCGTGGCCGCCGCCATCCAGGAGGCAGAACGGGACGCGGCCCCCGCGCTCGCCGCCCGCGCCAAGGCCGCCGTCGATCTCGTACGGGCCCTGCACGCGGCCGCGCAGAGCGCGGAGCACCTCGCCAACGAGGAGGAGGAGCGGTCCGCCGCCCTCCAGGAGGTCAGCGACTCCGCCTACCGGGACTCGACCTCCGCCGCCACCGAGGCACAGCGCGCCCGCAGCGAGGTCGGCCATCTGCGCCAGCGCCTCAGCGAGGTCGAGCAGGAGACCGCCGAGGCCGTCCGCGCGGGCTGGCTCGACGACAGTGCCCCGGACGCCGACCCGGCCCGCGCCGCCCTCGCGGCCAGCGACGCCGAGAAGACGGCCGTTGCCGCCTGGGACACCGCCCGCGAGGCCTCCCGCAAGGCGGCCGAGCACGCGCGCGAGGCGGCCTCCGCCGAGGCCCGCGCCGAGCTCACGGCCGCCCGCGCGGCAGACGCGGCGACGGCCGCCGAGCGGACCTACGACGCCGAGAAACGCCTGGCAGAGGCTCTGGCGGCGGAGGAGCGGCTCACCGAACTGCTGGGCCTCACCGGTTCGCGTACGGCCATTCCCCGGCCTCGGGGCGAGAGCGCCGGGGAGGCTGAGGAGGCCTTCAGCGCCGGGGAACTCGACCGGTTCGCCGACGAGTTGCGCGAGCTCCTCGACGACGCCGTCGGTTCCGCCGAACGGCATCTGTTCGAGTTGCGCACCGCGGCCGCCGACGACTCCCGGATCCTCGGCGCCCTGGGCGACGGCGGGCTGCTGCCGCCCGGACCCGATGTGCTCGCCACCGTCGAGTACCTCGGCGAGCACGGCATTCCGGCGCTGCCCGGCTGGCGCTACCTCGCCCAGGCCGTCGACCCGACGGACCACGCGCGCGTGCTCGCCGCCCGCCCCGAACTCGTCGACGGCGTGATCATCACCGACCCGGACACCCACGCCCGCGCCCGCGAGACGCTCGGCGAGGCCGCCCTGCTGCCGCGCTCCGCCGTGGCCGTCGGCACGGCAGCCGCCCTGCTGGCGCCGACCCCCGGTGCCGACGCCACCCCGGGCGACGTGTTCCTCGTACCGCCGAACCCGGCCATGCACGACGAGCACGCCGCCGACGAGGAACGGCAGGCGCTGCGCGCCCGGACCACCGAGCGGGACGAGGAGATCCGCACCCTCGCCGCCCGGCTCGGCAAGGACCGCGAGCTGGCCGCGCGGCTCGCCTCCTGGCGCACCACCTGTCCGGCCGGGCGGCTCGTGGAGCTGGCGCAGGCCGCACGGGAGGCACGTGCGTTCGCCGAGGAGTCCGAGGCCGAACTGGCCGAGGCGCGGATCCTGCGGGCCGAGACCGAGGAGGCCGCCGCCGAGACCGCACAGGTGCGCGACGAACGGCAGGAGGCGGCACAGAGGGCCCGGCGAGCCGCCGACGCCCTCGCCGGACTCGCGTTCCGGTTGCGCGAGCGGGCCGGCTGGCAGGTCAAGCTGCGCGAACTCGCCGACGAGGCCACCGAGTCGGAGGCCCGCGCCCAGACCTGTCTGGAGCGCGCCCGTGCCGCCGACGAGGATCGGCGCGCCGCCCAGCGCGCCGCAGACGACGCCCGCCGCACCGCCCGCGCGCTGCGCGCCGAACGCGCCGAGATCGCCGGCGCCCCCGACGACGTACCGGAAGCCGACGAGGACGCCCCCAAGTCCTCGCTGCCCGCCCTGCGCGAGGCCTACCGCGCCGCCTCACAGCTGTACGAGAAGGTCGGCGTCGGCGCCGACCTCCGCGCCGAACAGGCCCGTTCGGAGAGCGACGAGAGCGCCGCGCTCGCGGACCTTGAGCGGCTGACCAACAAGGTCCGCACCCGCGCGGAGCAGCTCCTGCAGTCGCCCGACGGATCCGACGGGCCCTCCCGGCAGGCCGCCGCCGCCCGCGCGGAGGAGCTGGTGCAGCTCCTGGAGACCCGGATGTCCACCGCGAGCGAGCAACTCGGACGGCTGCGCGGCGAGGCCGAACGGCATGCCCCCGAGGACGGCGAGGCGCATACCGAGCTGCCCGAGGAGCTCCAGCCGCGCGACGCCGACCACGCGCAGGCCCTGCTACGTACGGTGACGGCCGAACTCGCCTCCCGCACGGAGGCCTTGACCCAGGCGCGCGAGGCGCACACCGAACTGCTCGACGCCCACCGCGCGGCCGAGGACGCGGCCGGCGGCTTCGACGAGATCGCCGCAATGCTCCGCGACCTGCTGCGCGAACACTCCGCCGAGGAGGAGCAGGAAGAGCCCGAGCCCTACCCAGGCAACCTGGAGGAGGCCCGGCAGTCCGCCGCCGAGGCCCGCCGGTCGCTGCGCGGCTGCGCCGGCGATCTCTCCGCCGCCGAGTCCGCCGTACGCGAGGCGAGCGATGTGCTCGTACGGCATGCCAACTCCACCCGATACGAAGCGGTGCGTACGCCCGCACGGCAGCAGATCCGTGAACTGCCCGCCTCCGCGCTGCCCGAGCACGCCCAGAAGTGGGCGGACGCCTTCGCACCCCGACTACGGGTACTGACCGACGAGTTGGCCCAGCTGGAGCGCAACCGCGATTCGATCGTGGACCGGCTGCGCGGGCTCGTGGAGTCGGCCCTCGCGACCCTGCGGTCCGCCCAGCGGCTGTCCCGGCTGCCCGAGGGGCTCGGCGAGTGGTCCGGGCAGGAGTTCCTCCGCATCCGCTTCGAGGAGCCCGACCAGGCCACGCTCACCGAGCGGCTGGGCGAGGTCGTCGACGAGGCGACCCGGGCCGCTGTGAAGAAGAACTCCGACCTACGGCGGGACGGAATGTCTCTGCTGCTGAGGGGAGTGGGGGCGGCCCTGCAGCCGAAGGGGGTTGCCGTCGAGATCCTCAAGCCCGACGCGGTGCTGCGCGCCGAGCGGGTGCCCGTGGGGCAGATGGGGGATGTGTTCTCCGGTGGGCAGCTGCTCACGGCGGCCATCGCCCTGTACTGCACCATGGCCGCGCTCAGGTCCAACGACCGTGGACGCGACAAGCACCGGCACGCGGGGACGCTGTTCCTCGACAACCCCATCGGACGCGCCAACGCGACCTATCTGCTGGAACTTCAGCGGGCCGTGTCGGACGCGTTGGGCGTGCAACTGCTCTACACGACCGGACTGTTCGACACCACCGCGCTGGCCGAGTTTCCACTGGTCATCCGATTGCGGAACGACGCAGACCTCAGGGCCGGGCTGAAGTACATCAGGGTGGAGGAGCACCTCCGGCCCGGGCTGCCGCAGCAGCCACAGGCGGAGGAGGCCGGGCACAGCGAGATCACGGCGACCCGCATGTTCAAGAGGCCGTCAGCCTGAAGCACGTCCTCCACCGGCCGTGGCGGCCTCAGGAGTGGGACAGCTGACCGGCGCTGCCCCCTCGCCGCCGGGCCGCGCGCCGCTCACGGCGAAGTGAGCGTGCCGTGCTGCTCGGCTCCGAGACCACACCGTTGCGCTGATTCCACACCTGGCGGGTCACCAGGACGTCGACCGCGCTCCAGGTGGCCACCACCGTGCTCGCCACGCTGCTGATCACCATCGGGAACGCCAGCCAGGACTCCGCCATCGTGCAGAAGAAGGCCACCATGGCCTGGATCAGCGTGACCGAGACGATGATCAGTGCCCGCACCGCCGACGTACGCACCGGATCCGGCATCCGGTACCGCTTTGCGGGCTCCTCGACCCACAACGGCCGGTACTGTGCCTGCTGTTGCGCGCGCGCCCGCGCACCGGAGAGCTCTCCTTCGCCGCCGCGTGGCGAAAGCCCGCCGTCCGGCGCCTCGGGCCCCGGACGCACCGTCGAGCGTGCCGCTGTGCCGTCCTCGGGCGCCAAGCGCCGCTGAGCCGTCCCCATCAAGGTGTCACTCCCCACCGCCGACAGACCCCCTCCCACCGGTGTCCGACGACCCCGGCTCCCCAGTGGCTGCCCGGCTTGCGCTGTTTTACGCCGCCCGGATGCGAGACGCAGCTCCTGTGGCCGGTTTCGCACCCATCGCCCATCAACAAGGACGAACGAACTCGCCCGATGATTCCCAACCAGTGAAAAATTCCAGCCAACTGATCCTTCGTGTCGTTCCCGCCCTCACGGGTGCGAAGTCGGCGTGATCGCGGCGGCAATCTCCCGCAATGGCCGGACATCTCTCCCCGTCCGTTCCCATGTCTCGGCACTCAGGCGGAAGTTCATCGTCCGGACACGTCTTCGAGTTATCCATGTGGCGGTAGTAGGCTCGCGCCGTTTGTTGACGTACATGTGTGCCCCCGCCCGGCGGGGGTCGAGCTGGGGGAGGCCATGCGCTTTCGCGGGAAGTCGATCCGCCGGAAGATCGTGGCGCTGCTTCTCGTGCCGCTGGTGTCCCTGACGGCCGTCTGGGGTTTCGCGGCCGTGCTCACGGGGCGCGAGGTCAACCAGCTGTTCCAGGTGTCGAACACCGTCGAGGACATCGGCTACCCCACCGAGGACACCGCCCGGGTCCTCCAGCAGGAACGCCGGCAGACCCTCGTCTATCTCGCCGACCCGCGCGCCGCGGACGCGCTCGCCGCCCTGCACCGCACACGCGCCGCCACCGACAGCGCCGTCGCCGATCTCCGGAAGAACGCCGGGAGGCAGAGCGTCCGCGACGGCTTGGACACCGACGACGGCGAGCGCCTCACCGCCGTGCTCGACGCGTTCGAGGGCATCGACGCCCTGCGCCGCAGCGTCGAGCAGGGCACCGTCAGCCGCACCCAGGCCCTCGACCTCTACAACCGCGTCGTCGAACCCTGCTACACGCTGCTCGCCTCTCTCCACGGGATCGACGACGTCGAGTTGGACCAGCAGGCCCAGGCCCTCGTCAACATCGCCCGCGCCCGCGAACTCCTCTCCCGCGAGGACGCCCTGCTGGGCTCCGCCCTCGTGGTCGGGAAGATCTCCCGCGACGAGACCCGCGAGATCTCCGGCCTCGTCGCCCAGCGCACCCTCCTGTACGACGTCAGCCTGCCGCTGCTGCCGTCGTCGGAACGCGACCGCTTCGACCGCTTCTGGAAGAACGCCACGACCGCCCCGCTGCGGACCGCGGAGCAGTCCGTGATCGACGCCGGATCCGGTGTGCCGAACGACGTCAGCGCCAAGAGCTGGGACACCGCCGCCGGCACTGTGCTCGACGAACTGCGCACCCTCGACGACCAGGTCGGCGACCGCTACCAGGACCGCGTCCGGCCCGCCGCCGTCACCGTGATCGTCCAGGCGGCCGTCGTCGGTGTCCTCGGCCTCGTCGCCGTGCTCTTCTCGCTGGTCGTGTCGGTCCGGGTCGGCCGAGGCCTCATCCGCGATCTGCGGCTGCTGCGCCAGGAGGCGCACGAGGCCTCCGGGGTCCGGCTGCCGAGCGTGATGCGCCGGCTGTCCGCGGGCGAACAGGTCGACGTGGAGACCGAGGTACCGCGCCTGGAGTACGACAAGAACGAGATCGGCGAGGTCGGCCAGGCCCTCAACACCCTGCAGCGCGCCGCCGTCGAGGCCGCCGTCAAGCAGGCCGAACTGCGCTCCGGTGTCTCCGAGGTCTTCGTCAACCTCGCCCGCCGCAGCCAGGTACTGCTGCACAAGCAGCTCACCCTGCTCGACACCATGGAGCGCAGGACCGAGGACACCGACGAACTCGCCGACCTCTTCCGCCTCGACCACCTCACCACCCGGATGCGCCGGCACGCCGAGGGCCTGGTGATCCTCTCCGGTGCCGCCCCCTCGCGGCAGTGGCGCCGCCCCGTCCAGCTGATGGACGTGGTGCGTGCCGCCGTGGCCGAGGTCGAGGACTACGAGCGCATCGAGGTTCGCCGGCTGCCCCGCGTCGCCGTCACCGGCCCCGCCGTCGCCGACCTCACCCACCTCGTGGCCGAACTCCTCGAGAACTCGACGGTGTTCTCGCCGCCGCACACCGCCGTCCAGGTCCTCGGCGAACGCGTCGCCAACGGCTTCACCCTGGAGATCCACGACCGGGGCCTCGGCATGGCGGCCGAGGCACTCCTCGACGCCAACCTGCGGCTCGCCGAGACCCCGGAGTTCGAGCTCTCCGACACCGACAGGCTGGGCCTGTTCGTGGTCAGCCGCCTCGCCCAGCGCCAGAACGTCCGCGTCTCGCTCCAGCCCTCCCCCTACGGAGGCACCACCGCCGTCGTCTTCATCCCCGACGTACTGCTGACCGACGACGTCCCCGACACCAACGGCATCGGTTTCCGCCTCGACCGCGACCGGCCCGCCACGAAGGCCGAACCCGAGGAGCGCCGCGCCACCTCCCTGACCCAGGTGCCGGCGCAGCGACCCGGGCTGTCGGCCGCGCTCCTGGGCGGACCGGTCGAGCTGGAGGCACCCGTCGACCTGGACGCGCTGGACGACTTCCCGGGCGCCCTCGCCGAAGAGGACAGCGAGCGCGGCGGTCTGTTCCGACCCCGCCGCTCCCTCGCCCACCCCGACGACGACACCGCGCCCGTCGTGAGCGAGCTGCATCAGCCGGCCCCCGAGACCACGGACGGCTTCCGCGACGAGCGTCCCAGCGGCCCCCTGCCGCTGCCCGGACGACGTACGCCCAAGCTGGTCAGCTCCCACGGCAGGCCCGTCACCGAACAACGCTCCCGCCGCGCCGAGCCGGACGACCGGGACCCTGCGGGCACGGGCCGGCCCGAACCGGGTGGACTCGCCCCCCTGCCCTCCCGCCGCCGCACCGAGCCGTCCCCGCAGCGCGCCGTCGGCCCGGCCGACCGCGGCGAGGAACGCCCGGCACCCCCGGTCGGCGGCCCGGACGACCCCTCCGAGCCCCCCGGCCTGCCCCGGCGCACCCGCCGCTCCGCGATCACTTCCGGCAGCGGCACCGACGACTCCGTCCCGCCCCTCGGCAGCACACCCCCGGAGGCCGCATCCGGCGCCCGGCCGCTGCCCAGGCGGGTACGGCAGGCCAACCTGGCCCCACAGCTGCGACAGGACCCCGCCCCACCCGCCGGGCACGAGACAGAACCCGTCGAGCGCGACGCCGACGAGGTCCGCAGCCGTATGGCCTCGCTCCAGCGCGGCTGGCAGCGCGGCCGGGCGGAGAACACCGCGGGCGACGGGTCCCGAAACGGCACAGCACAAGGAACGACTAAGGGGGACGGTCGATGACCGATCCGAAGGCGACCGGCCGCACGGCGACGAACAAGGGCGAGCTCAACTGGCTCCTGGACGACCTGGTGGACCGGGTCGCCAGCATCCGCAAGGCCGTCGTGCTCTCCGGCGACGGCCTGGCCACCGGTGTCTCCAAGGACCTCACCAGAGAGGACGGCGAGCACCTGGCCGCCGTGGCCTCCGGCTTCCACAGCCTCGCCAAGGGCGTCGGCCGTCACTTCGAGGCGGGCAGCGTCCGGCAGACCGTCGTCGAGCTCGACGACGCCTTCCTGTTCGTCACCGCCGCCGGCGACGGCAGCTGCCTCGCCGTTCTCTCCGACGCCGACTCCGACGTCGGCCAGGTCGCTTACGAGATGACACTCCTGGTCAAGCGGGTCGGCGCACATCTGGCCGCCGCACCACGCACCGATCTGCCCTCGGGCGGGTAGTGGGATGACATGAGCGGAGACGGTCAGGGAAGAAGCCACTGGTTCGACGACGAGGCCGGACCGGTCGTCCGTCCGTACGCCATGACGCGGGGCCGCACCACCAGTGCGGCCCAGCACCGCCTCGATCTGATCGCGGTGGTCGTCACGGAGCCCGACGCGGACGACCCGGAGGACGACGGGACGCTGTCCCCGGAGCACGTGGACATCGTCGAGCTCTGCCGTGACACCCCGCAGTCGGTCGCCGAGCTGGCTTCCGGACTCGATCTGCCCGTCGGAGTGGTCCGGGTCCTCATCGGCGACCTCGTCGACGGGGAACTCGTCCATGTCAACCGGCCGGTCCCCCCGGCCGAGCTGGTCGACGAGAGTATTCTGCGCGACGTGATCAACGGCCTCCGGGCGCTGTGACCGGCGCGGAAGCGGAGTAGTGACGTGACAGGCTGGCAGTTCTGGGTCGACCGCGGCGGAACGTTCACCGACGTCGTCGCTCGGCGCCCGGACGGCCGGCTGCTCACCCACAAACTGCTCTCCGACAACCCCGCGCGATACGCCGACGCCGCGGTGGCAGGCGTGCGCGAGCTGCTCGACGGCTCCGGCGACCAGGTCGACGCCGTCCGCATGGGCACCACGGTCGCCACCAACGCGCTGCTGGAACGCAAGGGCGAGCGCACCCTTCTCGTCATCACGCGCGGCTTCGGCGACGCCCTGCGCATCGCCTACCAGAACCGCCCCCGCATCTTCGCCCGCCGCATCGAGCTGCCCGAGCTGCTGTACGAACGGGTCGTCGAGGCCGACGAGCGCATCGCCGCCGACGGCACCGTCCTGCGCGCCCCCGACCTGGACGCCTTGGCCGGCCCGCTCCAGGAGGCGTACGACGACGGGATCCGGGCCGTCGCCGTCGTCTGTATGCACAGCCATCTCCACCCCGCCCACGAGCAGGCGATCGGCGAGCTGGCCGCCTGCACCGGCTTCTCGCAGATCTCGCTGTCCAGCGAGGTCAGCCCGCTGATGAAGCTCGTCCCGCGCGGTGACACCGCCGTCGTCGACGCCTACCTGTCGCCCGTACTGAGCCGCTACGTCCGCCATGTCGCCGACGAACTCGAAGGCGTACGGCTGATGTTCATGCAGTCCAACGGTGGGCTCGCCGAGGCCGGGCAGTTCCGCGGCAAGGACGCCGTCCTCTCCGGACCGGCCGGAGGGATCGTCGGCATGGCCCGGATGTCGCAGCTCGCCGGCTTCGACCGGGTCATCGGCTTCGACATGGGCGGTACCTCCACCGACGTCTCCCACTTCGCGGGCGAGTACGAACGGGTCTTCACCACCCAGATCGCGGGCGTCAGACTGCGCGCCCCCATGCTGGACATCCACACCGTCGCAGCGGGCGGCGGCTCGGTGCTGCATTTCGACGGCTCCCGCTACCGGGTCGGGCCCGACTCGGCAGGCGCCGACCCCGGCCCGGCCTGCTACCGGGGCGGCGGCCCGCTCGCGGTGACCGACGCCAACATCATGCTCGGCCGGATCCAGGCCGCCCACTTCCCCCCTGTGTTCGGACCCGGCGGCGACCAGCCCCTCGACGCCGACCTCGTCCGCGACCGCTTCACCGGCCTCGCGCGGGAGATCCGCGAACAGACCGGCGACGACCGCACCCCGGAACAGGTCGCCGAGGGCTACCTGAACATCGCCGTGGCCAACATCGCCAACGCCGTGAAGCGGATCTCCGTCCAGAAGGGCCACGACGTCACCCGCTACGCCCTCACCACCTTCGGCGGGGCCGGCGGACAGCACGCGTGCATGGTCGCCGACTCGCTCGGCATCCGGACCGTCCTGGTTCCGCCCATGGCGGGTGTCCTGTCCGCGCTCGGCATCGGCCTCGCCGACACCACCGCCATGCGCGAACAGTCCGTCGAGGCTCCCCTGGAGCCCGCCGCCATGCCCGGCGTCCGCAAGACCGCCGACGACCTGGAGGCCGCGGCCCGCGCCGAACTCCTCGCCGAGGACGTCCCCGAGGACCGCATCGAAGTCACCCGCCGCGCCCAGCTCCGCTACGACGGCACCGACACCACCCTCACCGTCGAACTCACCGAGCCCGACGCGATGAAACACGCCTTCGAAGAACGTCATCGCGCCACGTACTCCTTCACACTCGACCGCCCGGTCGTCGTCGAAGCCCTCTCCGTGGAAGCCACCGGCATCACCCCACCCCCTGATCTCTCCGCCCTCGCCCCGTACGAAGGCCGTCCCGCCGCCCCGGAAACCGTCCGGCTCCACACCGGCGGCGCCTGGCGCGACGTACCCCTCCACCGCCGTGAGGACCTGCCTCCCGGCGAATCGGTCACCGGCCCGGCGATCATCACCGAGGCCAGCGCCACGACCGTCGTCGACGACGGCTGGCGGGCCGCGGCGACCGACCACGGGCATCTGGTCATGGAACGCGCGACGGTTACGCAGAGTTCCGATCTCGACACAAAGACAGATCCGGTTCTGCTTGAGGTCTTCAACAACCTCTTCGTGTCGATCGCCGAACAGATGGGCGCCCGGCTGGAGTCGACGGCACAGTCCGTCAACATCAAGGAACGCCTGGACTTCTCCTGCGCCCTGTTCGACCCGGACGGGAACCTGGTGGCCAACGCCCCGCACATCCCCGTCCACCTCGGCTCCATGGGCACCAGCGTCAAAGAGGTCATCCGCCGCCGCGGCACCTCGATGCGCCCCGGCGACACCTACGCCGTCAACGACCCGTACCACGGCGGCACGCATCTGCCCGACGTCACCGTGATCACCCCGGTCTTCGGCACGCAGGGTGACCGGATCCTCTTCTACGTCGCCTCCCGCGGCCACCACGCCGAGATCGGTGGCATCGCCCCCGGCTCGATGCCCGCCGACAGCCGCACCATCGACGAGGAGGGCGTCCTCTTCGACAACTGGCTCCTCGCCGAGAACGGCCGGTTCCGCGAGGCCGAGACCCGCCGGCTGCTCGCCGAGGCCCGCTACCCCTCCCGCAACATCCGCACCAACCTCGCCGACCTGCGTGCCCAGATCGCCGCCAACCGCAAGGGCGTCGACGAAGTCGGCCGCATGATCGAGGAGTTCGGCCTCGACGTCGTCCAGGCCTATATGCGCCACGTCCAGGACAACGCGGAGGAAGCGGTCCGCCGCGTCATCGACGCGCTGGACGACGGCGAGTACGCCTACGAGACCGACTCCGGCGCAGTCATCCGCGTACGCGTGCGCGTGGACCGCGACAACCGGCGCGCGACCATCGACTTCGCGGGCACCTCGGCGCAGCTGGACACCAACTTCAACGCACCGTTCTCCGTGGTCAACGCCGCTGTGCTGTACGTCTTCCGTACCCTGGTCGCCGACGACATCCCGCTCAACGACGGCTGCCTGCGCCCCCTGGACATCGTCGTACCGCCCGGTTCGATGCTCGCCCCCGAGCCGCCGGCCGCCGTCGTCGCGGGCAACGTCGAGACCTCCCAGGCCATCACCGGCGCCCTCTACGCGGCGCTCGGCGTGCAGGCCGAGGGCTCAGGCACCATGAACAACGTCACCTTCGGCAACGAGCGCCACCAGTACTACGAGACCGTCGCCTCCGGATCCGGAGCCGGCGACGGCTTCCCCGGCGCGAGCGTCGTACAGACCCATATGACCAACTCCCGGCTCACCGATCCGGAAGTCCTGGAGTGGCGACTGCCCGTCCGCCTCGACGAGTTCGGCGTACGGCGGGGCAGTGGCGGCACGGGCCGCTGGCACGGCGGGGACGGCGCGGTGCGCCGCATCCGCTTCCTCGAACCCATGACCGTCTCCACCCTGTCCCAGCACCGCCGCGTCCCGCCGTACGGCATGGCGGGCGGCGCGCCCGGCGCGCTCGGCGTCAACCGGGTGGAGCGGGCCGACGGCACGGTCACCGAACTCGGCGGCAGCGACAGCGCGGACGTCGGCGCCGACGACGTACTAGTCATCGAGACCCCAGGCGGCGGCGGATACGGACGGCCGTCACCCGACCCCCATCAAGCAGGAGAAGAGATCGATGATCTTCGGGCGATCTGAGCGTGGCAAGCCCCCGGTCGAGCCCGTCACGCTCAAGATCCTCGTGGCCGGCGGCTTCGGCGTGGGCAAGACGACCCTGGTCGGCGCGGTGAGCGAGATCAGGCCGCTGCGCACCGAGGAGGTGCTCACCGAGGCCGGGCGACCGGTCGACGACACCAGCGGCGTCGAGGGCAAACACACCACCACCGTCGCCATGGACTTCGGCCGCATCACCCTGCGCGAGGACCTGGTGCTGTACCTGTTCGGCACACCGGGGCAGGAGCGGTTCTGGTTCATGTGGGACGAGCTGTCCGAGGGCGCACTGGGCGCTGTCGTGCTCGCCGACACGCGCCGGCTGGAGGACTGCTTCGCCGCCGTCGACTACTTCGAGCGGCGCTCCATACCGTTCCTCGTCGGCGTCAACTGCTTCGAGGGCGCGGACCGTTACCCGGCCGAAGACATCCGCAAGGCCCTCGACCTCGACCCGGACATACCGGTCCTGCTGTGCGACGCCCGGGACCGCGAGTCGGTCAAGGAGGTGCTCATCGGCGTCGTCCAGCACGCGATGGCATACGCGGCGGGCCACCGCCAGACCGTCACCACCTGACGCGCCGGCACGGCCCGTACCCCCGCCGACCGGGGTACGGGCCGTGGTCCCGGGGCGGACGGCTACTCGCCGTCCTCCAGCCAGCCGAAGCTCTTCTCCACCGCCTTGCGCCAGTTCGCGTACTCCCTGTCGCGCACCGACGCCTCCATGGCGGGCGTCCACTCCACGTCCTTCTGCCAGTGCGACTTGAGTTCGTCGAGGTCGTTCCACACGCCGGTCGCGAGGCCGGCCGCGTAGGCGGCGCCCAGGCAGGTCGTCTCGGAGACCCGGGGCCGGATCACCGGAACCCCGAGGACGTCGGCCTGGTGTTGCATCAGGAGGTTGTTCTTGGTCATGCCGCCGTCCACCTTCAGGGTCGTGATCTGCACCCCGGAGTCCTGGTACATGGCGTCCACGACCTCCCGCGTCTGCCAGCTGGTCGCCTCGAGGACCGCGCGGGCGAGATGTGCCTTCGTGACGTAGCGGGTGAGCCCGGTGACGACCCCGCGCGCGTCCGAGCGCCAATAGGGCGCGAACAGGCCGGAGAAGGCGGGCACGATGTAGGCGCCGCCGTTGTCGTCGACGCTCGCGGCGAGCGTCTCGATCTCGTCGGCGGTGCGGATGATGCCGAGCTGGTCCCGGAACCACTGGACCAGCGCGCCCGTTATGGCGATCGACCCCTCCAGGCAGTACACCGGCGCCTCACCGCCGATCTTGTAGCCCATCGTCGTCAACAGCCCGCTCTTGGACGGCACCGGCCGGTCGCCGGTGTTGAGCAGCAGGAAACTGCCCGTCCCGTAGGTGTTCTTCGCCGTCCCGACGTCGTAGCAGGCCTGCCCGAAGACCGCCGCCTGCTGGTCGCCCAGCGCGGAGGCCACCGGCACACCGGCGAGCTGGCCGACGGCGGTGCCGTACACCTCGGCGGAGGACCGGATCTCGGGCAGGATCGCCACGGGGACGTTCATCGCGGACAGGATGGAGGTGTCCCACTGGAGGCTCTCCAGGTTCATCAGCATGGTGCGCCCGGCGTTGGTGACGTCGGTGACGTGCCGGCCGCCGTCCGTACCGCCGGTGAGGTTCCAGATCAGCCAGGAGTCGATGGTCCCGAAGGCGATCTCACCGCGTTCGGCCCGGTCCCGGAGCCCGGGCACGTTGTCCAGCAGCCAGGCCGCCTTGGGCCCGGAAAAGTAGCTGGCCAGAGGCAGTCCGGTCTGTTCGCGGAACCGGTCCTGGCCGTCGCTGCCGCCGAGTTCGTTGCACAGGGCCGCGGTACGGGTGTCCTGCCAGACGATCGCGTTGTGTACGGGCTTGCCGGTGGCGCGGTCCCACAGGACCGTCGTCTCACGCTGGTTGGTGATGCCGAGCGCGCTCAACTGGTCGGCGCGCAGCCCCGCGTTGGCGAGCGCCCCGGCGACCACGGCCTGCACCTTGGACCAGATCTCGGTGGCGTCGTGCTCCACCCAGCCCGGCTTGGGGAAGATCTGGCGGTGCTCGCGCTGGTCGACGGCGACGACGGCGCCGCCGTGGTCGAAGATGATGCAGCGGCTCGATGTGGTGCCCTGGTCGATTGCGGCGACGTACTTCTCGGCGGTGTCCGGCATGGCTGCCCCTTGGTCGCTGGGTCGGAAGGCTGCGTGGGATCGGAAGGCCGCGTTCAGAAGGCCACGTTGTAGATGAGGCCCGCGAGCGCTCCTCCGACCAGGGGGCCGACGACCGGGATCCAGGCGTAGCCCCAGTCGGAGGTGCCCTTGTTGGGGATCGGCAGGAAGGTGTGCACGATCCGGGGGCCGAGGTCGCGCGCCGGGTTGATGGCATAGCCCGTAGGGCCGCCCAGGGACAGTCCGATACCGACGACGAGCAGCGAGACGATCAGCACGGTGGTGCCGGACTCGCCGAGGCCCTTGGTCAGTCCGAACGCGAGGATGGGCAGGACCAGCGCGATCGTCGCGATGATCTCGGTGATCAGGTTCGCGACCGGGTTCCGGATCTCCGGGATGGTGGAGAAGATGCCGAGGGTCGGCGTCGGTTCCTCCGCCGTGTCCTCGTCGGGCGCATTGGCCTGGAACTGCGCGAGATAGACCAGATACGTCAGAACGGCGCCGAGGATCGCGCCGACGAACTGGCCGAGCAGATAGACCCAGACCTTGCCCCACTCGCCGGTCTCGATGGCGATGCCGATGGTGACGGCTGGATTGAGCTGGCCGCCGGAGAGGGGAGCGGCGGTGTAGGCGCCGGCGAGGACGCCGAATCCCCAGCCGAACGCGATCACCACCCACCCCGCCGCTCTCGCCTTGGAGTGTCTGAGAGTGACCGCGGCACAGACGCCCGCGCCGAACAGGATCAGGATGGCCGTGCCGATGACTTCGCCGACGAATATGTCTCCGTTGCTCATGGCGGCTCCTAGGGCGCTGGCCGGAGGATCGACCCCGGCGCTGTGAGCAGGAACGGTTCCCTTGGCGACGTCAGCCGAAGGCAGGGAAGGTCCCGCGCCCCGCCCGGCGTCCGTGACGAGCGTGCCGTAGCAGCCGAATCGCCCCTGGGGGAACAGGCCTCAGGACAGGAGTGGCCCATGGCGCAGTGCCTGATTACGCCGAGAATGTACGGCGATGTCGACCGACACCGGAAGTTTTCACCGGCACTCAGGGAGCGTCAAGGTCGCCGACGGCAACGATGACAGGCAACTCGCCGGGAAACAGCTTTCACGGCTCCACCGTCGCGTAGCCCGCCTGGGCCGGACACGCGCCCGAGCCGCGCCGGATCTCGTGCCCGGGCAGTCCCGCCCGACCCAGCACCCAACTCGCCCCGGGCAGCGCCTTGGCCGTCTTCTTCAGCGGCGCGAGACACGCGGCCGCCTCCCGGTGGTCGGCGACGCTGCCGGGGACGCACACGACGGTGGCCAGGGACAGCGTGACGGGACGGCCGCCCGCGGACCAGGGCGCGTCGAGCACGTCGGTCACCAGCCGGTCCAGCCCCTCCTCGTCGGCGAGCACGAGGAAGTCGTCCCCGCCGATGTGCCCCACACGCGCCTGGCCGGCCACGGCCTGCTGCAGTGCCTGTCCCACCGCACGGATCAACTCGTCGCCGGCGGCGAACCCGGCGCCGTCGTTCACCTGCTTGAAGTGGTCGATGTCCAGCCAGCTGAGGGCGAAGACGCGGCCTTCCGCGATCCACCGGTCCGCCTCGCCCGTGATCGCGTCCGAACCGGGCAGCCGGGTCAGCGGATTGAGCCCGGCAGCCTCCTCGACGCGTGTCTCGGCAAGGGCGCGTACGAGGTCGGCGAGGCGAACGACGCCCACGCAGCGCCCGAGCCGGTCGACGACCGCCACATCGTCCGAGGTGCGGTCCCGGCCGCCGACGGCCACCACGTCCAGCACCTCCCAGGCGGTCGCGTCGACGCCGACCGTGCGGGGTGCGTCGCCGAGCTTGAAGGCCGGGCGGTCGGCGTACAGGGAGTGTCCGTAGCGGCCGGACATCGACAGCAGGAAGCGGGAGCGGTGCACCGAGCGGACCGGGGCGCCTGTGTGGTCCACCAGGAGGACGCCGGAGACGTCCGGGGAGCCGGTCAGCAGGGCCCGTACCTGCAACGCGGACGCGGTGACCGGCAGCAGCGCGGCGGGCCGGATGTACTCCCGCACGGACGGCCCGGAGCGCGGCGGGGGCGCGGCGGCGGCCGAGCGCGGCGGAACGTACACCTCCGCCACCGGGATCCGGGCCGGGGGCGCGAACAGCTCGCCCTGGCCCAGCTGGGCCCCGGCCGACAGTGCGGCCGCGTGCTGGAGCTCGGTCTCCACGCCCTCGACGGCCAGCAGGGCGCCCAGTTCCTCGCACAGGGTCCGCATCGCCCGCACCGCGGCCGGCCGGCCGAGCAGCGAGGCGTCCAGCTTGATCAGGTCGGGGGACAGGTCGGTGAGCAGCCGCAGCGGCACGTCCCCGTCGCCGATGCCGTCGGCGCTGATCCGGAAGCCCTGGTCGCGTAGCGTCGCCACGGCCTCCAGCAGGGCCCGGTGCGGTACGTGCGTGTACGGCGGGACGATGTCCAGGGTCACCTCCCAGGGCATCCGCCCGGCTTCGCGGATGGCCCCGGGCAGCGGGCCGATGCCGCCCAGGTCGGCGAGCGTGGCCGCGAACACGTTGATGTGCAGCGGTAGCAGCGCCTCATGGCGGGCCGCCGCACGGAGAGCCAACACGGCCAGTCTGCCGTCGAGTTCGGCGTTTCGGCGGGCTTCGGCGAGGATGTCACCGGACTCGGGGCGGGCCAGGATCTCCAGTGCGGCGATCCCACCGGTCGTCAGATTGACCACCGGCTGGAAGGCGAAACGGAGAGCATCCGTCCAGGAGCGCACGGGAGCATGATGACGTCATCGGCGGACGCCCAGGGGCAGTTCATAAGACGTTCACGCATCATTCCGGGGTGGTCACGCACGGTGTGCGGCCCCTGCTGTCACACTCGTCCCGTCAGCGCACCGCTATCACGGACGAGCCGTGCCCGAAAAGCCCCTGGTTGGCCGTGATCCCCACGCGCGCGTGTGCCACCTGCCGGTCGCCCGCAGCCTCTCTCAACTGCCAGGTCAGCTCGCAGACCTGGGCGATCGCCTGGGCCGGTACCGCCTCCCCGAAGGAGGCGAGCCCACCGCTGGTGTTGACGGGTATCCGGCCGCCCGGAGCCGTCGCTCCCTCGCGCAGCAGCTTCGCCGCCTCGCCCTCGGCACACAGCCCCAGATCCTCGTACCACTGCAACTCCAGCGCGGTGGAAAGGTCGTACACCTCCGCGAGGGAGAGCTCCTCGGGGCCGACGCCCGCCTCCTCGTAGGCGGCCCGCGCGATCGACGCCCGGAAGGGCTCCGCCGGGGGCTCGACCGCCGCCGCGGAGTCCGTGGCGATGTCCGGCAGGTCCAGCACCGTGCTCGGATAGCGCGGTGTGACCGTGGACACCGCGCGGATCCGCACCGGCCGGGCCACCCCGTGCCGGCGCGCGAACTGAAGGCTGGACAGCACCAGAGCGGCCCCGCCGTCGGAGGTCGCGCAGATGTCCAGCAGCCGCAGCGGATCGGCGACCGTCTGGGAGGCGGCGACCTGCTCGGCGGTGACCCGCGTGCGGTAGCGGGCGTACGGATTGAGCGCGCCCAGGGCCGCGTTCTTCACCTTGACCAGCGCGAAGTCCTCCGGGGTGTCCCCGAACACCGCCATCCGCCGGCGCGCGTACAGCCCGAAGTACGTGGGATTCGTCGCGCCCAGCAGCCGGAAGCGCAGCCAGTCGGGATCGTCGGGGCGGTCTCCTCCGGCGGGCCGGAAGAAGCCCTTGGGGGCCGCGTCCGCGCCCACCACGAGCACCACGTCCGCGAGCCCCGCCAGGATCTGCGCCCGCGCCGCGGCGACCGCCTGCGCCCCGGACGCGCACGCCGCGTACACGCTTGCCACGCACGCCCCCTGCCAGCCCAGCGCCCTGGCGAAGGTCGCGCCCGCGACATAGCCGGGATACCCGCCACGCACCGTGTCCGCGCCCACGACCGAGCCGATGTCCCGCCATTGGAGCCCCGCGTCCTCAAGGGCCGCGCGGGCTGCCACCGTCCCGTACTCGACGAAGCTGCGCCCCCACTTGCCCCAGGGGTGCATGCCCACGCCGAGCACCGCCACGTCCGCCGTCACGCCGTCACCCCCGTCGGCCTCCAGTGCCAGGTCGTCCATGCCGTCTCCGCGTCCTCGCTCAGCACACCGGGGACGACCTCGACCTCCATGCCCACCGCCAGATCGGCGACGGTGATCCCGGGAACCGCCTGTCCCAGCACCACCATCCGCTCGGACTCCAGCTCCACAGCGATCAACGCGTACGGTTCCCAGAGAAGTTCCGGATCGCTCACATAGGGTGACGGCGGCCGGTATCCGCTGTCGGTGTACGACCAGATCCGCCCGCGCCGAGAGAGCGGAATCTCTTCCAGATCGCCGCCCGCGCACCCGGGATTGCGGCAGTGGATGTCCTCGCGCGGGAAGAAGACCGAGGCGCAGGCCGCACAACGGGTGCCCAGGAGCCGGAACGCGTCCCCCTCGCCGGTGAACCAGCCCTCGACCGCCGGCGTGCGTGTACGCGACATAACTCCTCCAGGGCAAGGTATCTGACGGCACGTCAGAAGTGTGCCACGGGTCGCCGCAATTGGGCAGGCTGAGCCCGGGCCGCATCCCGCTGTCCGATTCCTGGCCGCGGGCGTCTGTTCACTTGCGGAACGAGGCGTTCCCTTGACCGTAAGACGTCACTCTCGTGATCGGATAAAGTCCGCGCGTGTCCGAAAATCAGCACCCCATTGCCAACTCCGCTCCGGACTCGCACTGTTCGAGCTGCGGAGCGCCCTACGGAGCAGGAGTCTCCGGCTGGCCGCGCACCTGCCCGGCCTGCGCCCACACCGCCTACCGCAACCCGCTGCCGGTGGCGATCGCCCTCCAGCCCGTGTACGACACGAAGGGCACCGCCCTGGTCGTCGTCACCCGGACCGTCGCCCCCGCGCGCGGAGGAACGGCGCTGCCCGGCGGCTACGTCGACGACCGCGAGGACTGGCGGCACGCCGTCGTGCGTGAACTCAAGGAGGAAACCGGCATCGACGCGGCCGCGCGGGACGTACGGCTCGTCGACGCCATGAGCGCACCCGACGGGCACCTGCTGCTGTTCGGACTCCTCCCGGAACGCCCGGTCGAAGGACTCCCGCCGTCCCGTGGGACGGACGAGACGGAGGGCTGGCATCTGCTGCGCAGGCCCGAGGAGCTCGCCTTCCCACTGCACAGCGTGGCCGTACGCGCGTGGTTCGAGGGCCGCTACTGAGCCCCCCGGCTCACCCCAGCCCCCTGACGCGCACGGGGCGGGACGGCTCGCTCGTGCTTTTCTCCCCCTCCCGTCCGACCACGACCCGGCGGCCCTCCCAGCGGGCGACGTAACGCTCGATCTCCGGCTCGTCCCAGCCGTCGCCCGCGTCCGGCACCACCAGCCCGCCCCCGGTCCGTCCCCGGGCGGGCGCCCACACCTCCAGCCGCACACCGCCGTCCTCGTCCCGCACGGGGAGGACGGCACCCGCGCGCGCGAGCACCGGGATCCGTGACAGCGGGGCGTCGATGAGCACCTGCCCAGGCCCCTCGTAAGCCCGCTCCGTCACCGTGTCGTACCAGCGCCCCCGGGGCAGCTGCACCGCACGCCGGTCGGCGCCCGGATCCAGCACCGGAGCCACCAGCAGACCGTCGCCCAGGAGGAACGCGTCCTCGCAGTCGCGCAGGGCACGGTCCTCCGGCGCACTCCACCACAGGGGCCGCACATAGGGCGCGCCGGTCCGCCGGGCCAGGTGCGCCAGCGTCGTGAAGTACGGCAGCAGGCGTCGCCGTTCGAGGAGCGCCACGCGCGCGTGCTCCAGTACCTCGGCCCCGAACTCCCACGGCTCCCTGCGCCCCGCCCGCATGCTCGCGTGCGTACGGAACAACGGCAGATAGGCGCCCAGCTGGAACCAGCGCAGAAACAGCTCCGGTGACGGGCTCCCGTCGAAACCGCCCACATCCGGCCCGGAGTACGGCACCCCGCACAACCCGAGCCCCAGTACCAGCGACAGGGACGCGCGCAGCCCCGGCCAGCCGGTCGCGACGTCACCGGACCACGCGCCCCCGTAACGCTGCATACCGGCCCAGCCGGAGCGGGAGAACAGGAACGGCCGCTCCTTGGGCGCCAGTTCGCGCAGCCCCTCGTAGGCAGCCCGCGCCATACAGAGCGCGTAGACGTTGTGCGCCTCCCGGTGGTCGCCGCCGCGCCCCTCAAGGGCGTGCCGCGACGCGCGAGGCAGCGTGGACTCGCCGAAGGCGTTGAAGGACGTCGGCTCGTTCATGTCGTGCCAGAACCCGGCGAAGCCCAGCGCGAGCCGCTCCTCGTACAGCTCGCCCCACCACTTGCGCACGCGCGCGTGCGTGAAGTCGGGATAGACCGCCTCGCCGGGCCACACCACGCCCTCCACCAACCGCCCCGACGGATCCCGCACAAAGGCGTCCACCTCCGTCCCGCTGTCGTAGACCGCGTTGCCCGGCGCCGCCTTCACCGCCGGGTCCACGATCGACACCAGCCGGACCCCGTCCCGCCGCAGCTCCTCGGCCAGCGTCGGCAGCTTCGGGAAGTGCTCGTGGTCGACGGTGAACACCTGATGCGCGTCGTAGTGGTCGATGTCCAGATGGACGGCGTCCAGCGGCAGACCGCGCTCCTGGTAACCGGCGACGATCCGCCGAACCTCCTGCTCGCTGCCGAGCCCCCAGCGCGCGTGGTGATGACCCAGCGCCCACGCCGGCGGCAGCGCGGGCGCGCCCGTGAGCGAGGCCCATGTGTGCAGTACGCGCGCGGGCGTGCCCACCATCACCCAGCAGCGCAGCGGCCCGCCGTCCATCCGTAGCTCGCACCGCCCGGTCCGGTCATGGCCGGAACCCGCACCCTCCTCGCCCTCCCGGAGGGTCACCGTGCCGTCCCACGAGGTGTCGTGGAACACCAGATGCGCGGCCGCGTCCGCCACCACCAGCTGCACCGGCATGGTGACGTACAGCGGATCGTCACCGGGCCCGAAGGCACGGCCGGGGTCGGTGTTCCACAGCCGGTACGTGCCGTCGCGCAGCCGCGGCCCCGAGGCACGCCCGCCGAGACCGAAGAACCGCGCGTCCGCGGCGACCTCCGACCGCTGCACCCAGCGAGCCGGACCCCCGTCCACCGGCTCCCACCAGCGGGGCGGCAGATCCCGCCGCAGCATCACGCCTCCGGGCGTGCACACCTCCACCGCGCCGTGCCGCGAGACACTCACCGTCACCCGCTCCGCCACAACCCGCCAGCCGCCGTCCGTGTCCGGTTCGAGGACCGCCCGCGGATCAGGTTCGGGACAGCGCCCCGCGAGCGCGTACGACGGCTCGGGACCGGCCCCGTCCCAGCCCCAGAAGACCGCCCCGTTCACGGCGACCATGATGCGCAGCTCCGACCGGCTGAAGCGGATCACACCGCCTCCCGGCCCCGGCTCCGCCTCCCGAACCGGACCCGGCACCCGGGCGCGCTCGGCCCCCCGCGCGGGCAGCCCGGCGGCGTCGATCCGCCTCCTGCGCCACGCCGCCCGTACGGTACGCAACCCCTGAGCCGCCTTCATCGAACCGACCACTCTCACCGAACGCACCAGGTCACGACCGTCCATGCTGCTCACCCTGCCACTCAGCGCTCCACACGCGCGGGCCGTTCAACTGCCGTTCACCCGTGCCGGGACCACATCTTCACGACAGGGACTATGTGGAGCGCACCCTGGTGCAGAAGTCGATCACATGGCATCGTCCCTGTCAGCCGCGTACGCGCACACCCCAGCCCGTGCGCGTCCGACGCACACCAGCGCAGAAGCCCGGGAGCCGCCCCATGTCGACCGCGAACCCCCAGCCGCTCTGGCAACCCGATCCGCGACGGATCGCCCAGGCACGCATCACCAGGTTCCAGTCCTGGGCAGCGGAACACCACGGAGCCCCCGCCGAGGGCGGATACCCGGCACTGCACCGCTGGTCCGTCGACCAGCTGGACACCTTCTGGAAAGCCGTCACGGAGTGGTTCGACGTCCGGTTCACGACGCCCTACGCGCGCGTGCTCGGCGACCGCGCGATGCCAGGCGCCGAATGGTTCCCCGGGGCGAGGCTGAACTACGCCGAGCACGCCCTGCGCGCCGCCACCGGCCGCGCGGACGAACCCGCACTCCTGTACGTCGACGAGACCCACGAACCCCTCCCGGTCACCTGGGCCGAGCTGCGCCGCCAGGTGGGCTCCCTGGCCGCCGAACTCCGCGCCCTCGGGGTCCGCCCCGGCGACCGCGTCAGCGGCTATCTCCCGAACATCCCGCAGGCCGTGGTCGCCCTCCTTTCCACCGCCGCCGTGGGCGCTGTGTGGACCTCCTGCGCCCCCGACTTCGGCGCCCGCAGCGTCCTGGACCGCTTCCAGCAGGTCGAACCCGTCGTCCTGTTCACCGTCGACGGCTACCGCTACGGCGGCAAGGAACACGACCGCCGCGAGATCGTCGCCGAACTCCGCCGCGAACTGCCCACCCTGCGCGCCGTCGTCCACATCCCGCTGCTCGGCACCCCGGCCCCCGAAGGCGCCCTGGAGTGGTCGGCGCTGACCTCCGCCGACACCGAGCCCGAATTCGAACAGGTCCCCTTCGACCATCCCCTGTGGGTGCTGTACTCCTCCGGCACCACGGGCCTGCCCAAGGCCATCGTCCAGTCCCAGGGCGGTATCCTGGTCGAACACCTCAAACAGCTCGGCCTGCACTGCGACCTGGGCCCCGAGGACCGTTTCTTCTGGTACACCTCGACCGGCTGGATGATGTGGAACTTCCTCGTCTCCGGCCTCCTGACGGGCACCACGATCGTTCTGTACGACGGCAGCCCCGGCTACCCCGACACCGGCGCCCAGTGGCGCGTCGCCGAGCGCACCGGGGCCACCCTCTACGGCACCTCCGCCGCCTATGTGATGGCCTGCCGCAAGGCGGGTGTGCATCCCTCCAGCGACTACGACCTCTCCCGCGTGCAGTGCGTGGCCACCACCGGCTCGCCGCTGCCCCCCGACGGCTTCCGCTGGCTGCACGACGAGGTCCGCGACGACCTCTGGATCGCCTCTGTCAGCGGCGGCACCGACGTGTGCTCCTGCTTCGCGGGCGCCGTACCCACCCTGCCGGTCTACACCGGCGAACTGCAGGCACCCGGCCTCGGGACCGATCTCCAGGCCTGGGACCCGAACGGCGACCCCGTCGTCGACGAGGTCGGTGAACTGGTCGTCGCCAACCCCATGCCCTCGATGCCGATCCGCTTCTGGAACGACCCCGACGGCAGCCGCTACCACGACAGCTACTTCGACATGTACCCCGGCGTCTGGCGGCACGGCGACTGGATCACCCTCACCTCCCGCGGCTCGGTGATCATCCACGGCCGCTCCGACTCCACGCTCAACCGCCAGGGCGTACGGATGGGCTCGGCCGACATCTACGAGGTCGTCGAGCGCCTCCCCGAGATCAGGGAATCCCTGGTCATCGGCATCGAACAGCCCGACGGCGGCTACTGGATGCCCCTGTTCGTCCACCTGGCCCCGGGCGCCGTCCTCGACGAGACCCTGCTGAACCGGGTCAAGCAGGCCATCCGCGAACAGCTCTCGCCGCGCCATGTCCCCGACGAGATCATCGAGGTCCCCGGCGTCCCGCACACCCTCACCGGCAAGCGCATCGAGGTTCCCGTCAAGCGCCTCCTCCAGGGCGCGCCCCTGGAGAAGGCCGTCAACCCCGGCTCCATCGACAACCTCGACCTGCTGAGCTTCTACGAGGACCTGGCCCGCAAGCGCGCCTGACCCTCCCACCCACAGGTGGCCTCGGACTCGCCCAGCACGGCGGCGAAGTCCGAGGCCAGCCCCGCTTCGGCCGGCTTCAGCCCAGCGGTCGAGATCCACCCAGGTCCACAGCCGACTCGTCCCGGACGGGCACCCACAGATTCATCCCGCGCACCCCATGCACTCAACGCCACCATCTCTTGGGAAGTCTCCGTCGCCCTGGCTCCGGACACCGCCCTGGGCACCTACCTCGGAGTCCACGGACGCGCCCAGTCCGCCGAGGGCGGCATCGGGCCACTCGCCGTCACCGCCGCCATCACCACCGGGCCCGCTCGGCCGGACCGCGTTCGGCGCCATCACCGCCCTGACCTGCGGAATTCAGCACCGCCTGGTCCGTGACCGGCTTCCGCAACCCCCACTGTCAGTCGCACCGGTTACGGTGAGTGAGCATTGATCGAGTACTCACAGGGGGAAACATGGCGCACACCGACCACCGGACCATGCGACGCGTCCTGCGCCGCGAAATCGCCGGCACCATCGGCCTGCTGACGGACGAACACGACTTCCGCGCCATGCGGCGCTACCGCACCTTCACCTTCGAGGACCACCCGACCTACCTGCGGCAGATCGAAGCCCTCCTGAGGACCCGCGCCGCAGAAGGCACCCACACCACACTCGCCCTCTTCGACCCCGAGGAGTACACCGAGTTCTGCACGGACACCGGACTCGACCCGGACAGCCCCGCCAGCCGCACCCGCTTCACCGCCGAACTCGCGGCCATCGGCGCCACCATCCCCTACGACGGCCGACCTCTCACCGACCTCGTCCCCGACCTGGTCGACGAAGCGGTACGTCAGGCCACCTGGGAGTACGCCAGCACCCTCCTGGCCCGCCTCGGCCCCTGCCACACCTGCGGCGAGGACATCGGGCGTGCCGCCTTCACCCGCGCATCCCGCCTCCTCACCCGCATCCTCGACACCGCCCCACCAGGCGACCGGCACCTCGTATGCAGCGTCTCCGGACCACCCGAAACCCTCATCACCGTCCTCCACGCCGACCAGGACAGCGAGGGCACCACCCGCCTGGACGAAGCCGAAGTCCTCGAATTCACCAGCGTCCTGGCCCTCGGCCTCGCCACCCGCAGCCCCGGCGGACTCGTCATGCGCACCAGTGCCCCCGGCACCCCCGACCGCATCTACGGCTGGCGACTGCGCGGCGACAGCCTCGCCCCCCTCACAGCGGCCGAGGTCTTCGACGCCTACTGCACCGACGTCGAGTCCGGCGACCTCATCTCCCCGGAATCCGACGTCGACTACTGCGCCCCGCCCGACCTGGGCGACCAGGAGACGCCGGGCCACCACCACTGAAACGCACCTGGGGCGCCCCACCCGCAGGTGGAGCGCCCCAGAAGGACAGCCGCTCACGGCCTCGCCCGGCTACTCGCCGGACAGCACCGCCTGAGCCGCCGCGCGGGCCTCGTCCGCGCTGTCGGCGGCACGTGCCGCGGAAGCGGCCCGTTCGCACTGGGCCAGCGTGTACTTGGCCAGCGTCGACCGGACATAGGGGATCGACGCCGCACCCATGGAGAGGGAGGTGACACCCAGACCCGTCAGCACACACGCCAGCAGCGGATCGGACGCGGCCTCGCCGCAGACACCACAGCTCTTGCCCTCGGCCTTCGCCGCCTCCGCGGACAGCGCGACCAGGTCGAGCAGCGCGGGCTGCCACGGGTCCTGCAGCCGGGACACCGCACCGACCTGACGGTCAGCGGCGAACGTGTACTGCGCCAGGTCGTTCGTGCCCAGCGACAGGAACTCGACCTCCTGGAGGATCGAGCGCGCCCGCAGCGCGGCCGACGGAATCTCCACCATCGCGCCGAACTTGGCCCGCAGCCCCGCCGCACGGCAGGCGTCCGCGAACGCCTTGGCGTCCGTACGGTCCGCCACCATGGGCGCCATGACCTCGAGGTAGACGGGCAGTCCCTCGGCCGCCGTCGCCAGCGCGGTCAGCTGCGTGCGCAGCACCTCGGGGTGGTCCAGGAGCGTCCGCAGACCGCGCACGCCCAGCGCCGGGTTGGGCTCATCCGCCGGGGTCAGGAAGTCCAGCGGCTTGTCCGCACCCGCGTCCAGCACCCGCACGACGACCCGGCCCTCCGGGAACGCCTCCAGTACCTGACGATAGGCCTCGACCTGCTTCTCCTCGGACGGCGCGTTCTTGCTGTCGTCCAGGAACAGAAACTCGGTACGGAACAGACCAACACCCTCCGCACCGGCCTCAACGGCGGCCGGCACATCCGCGGGCCCGCCCACGTTGGCCAACAGCGGCACCTTGTGCCCGTCCGCGGTGACACCCGGGCCGGTCGAGGCGGTCAGCGCGGCCTTGCGCTCGGCGGCCGCGGCCTCCAGCTCGGCCTTCTTCTCCGCACTCGGGTTCACGAAGATGTCGCCGGTGCTGCCGTCGACGGCGATCATCGTGCCCTCGACGAGCTCACCCGCGCCCGGCAGCGCCACGACGGCGGGCACCCCGAGCGCCCGCGCCAGGATCGCGCTGTGACTCGTCGGGCCGCCCTCCTCGGTCACGAAACCGAGCACCAGAGTCGGGTCGAGCAGCGCGGTGTCCGCCGGAGCCAGATCCCGCGCGACCAGCACATACGGCTCGTCGCTGTCCGGGACACCCGGCATCGGAACCCCCAGCAGCCTGGCGACGATACGATTCCGCACGTCGTCCAGGTCGGCCACGCGGCCGGCCAGGTACTCGCCGGCTCCGGCCAGCAGTTCGCGGTACGCGGCGAACGCGTCGTAGACGGCACGCTCCGCGGTGCTGCCGACGGCGATCCGGCGCTCCACGTCGGCCATCAGCTCCGGGTCCTGGGCCATCATGGCCTGCGCCTCAAGCACCGCCTGGGCCTCACCGCCCGCCAGGTTGCCGCGCGCCATCAGGTCGGCGGCCACAGCCTCCACGGCCTGCCGGGCACGCCCCGGCTCCCGCTCCGCCTCTTCCGCCGGGATCTGCTTGGCAGGCGGCTCCAGTACCGCCGTTCCCATGTGCCGAACCTCGCCGATCGCCACCCCGTGGCTCACGCCGACGCCTCGCAGCGTTGTCTCCATCTCACCCGTCTCCGATAGTGCGGCGGGTCCCGCCGCCGCGATGGTTGTCGTGGTCACCGTCCTCTCTGTCATACGACGGAGAGGACGGCGGGGTCGTCAGTTCCAGACGAAGAGGCTGTCGCCGGCCTTCACGTCACCGGCGTCACGGACGTCGGAAAGGGAGTCGGCCGTGGCCTCCAGGGCCACGACGGGGCAGACCGGGGACTTGCCTGCGGCCTCGACCTCGGCCGGGTTCCAGCGGATGACGCCCTGGCCGCGGGTCACGGTGTCGCCCTTGTTGACGAGCAGTTCGAAGCCCTGGCCGTTGAGCTGCACCGTGTCGATACCGAGGTGGGTGAGCACGCCGTGGCCGTTCTCGTCGACGACGACGAACGCGTGCGGGTGCAGGGAGACGATGACGCCGTCCACGGGCGCCACGACCTCGGAAGGCTCACGCGCGGGGTCGATCGCTGTGCCCGGGCCGACCATGGCCCCGGAGAAGACCGGATCCGGCACGGCGGCCAGTCCGATGGCACGTCCGGCCAGAGGGGACGTCACGGTGGTCATGGGAAGCCTCCCGGAGATGGAGCTGCTTACGGGCCGTCACTGCCTGTTCCGGACGGCGCTGAGCAGCAGCGTATGTCATATGAAGTGGCGGTTCCGCATGGAAGCTACCAGCTAGTGGTCTAGACCACCAGCCTAATGGATTTGCGCGCCCTTCGAGGCTCCGTGTACAGTCGTACCCCTGCTTGAGACCAGGCGGCGCGGTAAAGCGCTCCTGCTCGGCAGCACCCAAATTTGTCAGATCCTTAACTCGGGATCGTCTTCCGCATGTCTGCGGGAGGGTGGTCAGAGGGCCGGAAAAACACTGATAGAGTTTGGAACACCGAAGGGAAGCCCGGAGGAAAGCCCGAGAGGGTGAGTACAAAGGAAGCGACCGTTCCTTGAGAACTCAACAGCGTGCCAAAAGTCAACGCCAGATATGTTGATACCCCGTCTCCGGTCATCATGATCGGGACGTGGTTCCTTTGAAGAAAAACACAGCGAGGACGCTGTGAACCACTGGGTTATTCCTCCGGTGGTTCCGCTCTCGTGCGTGTTCGTCCCGCGCTTTTAAATAAGCACTGTCGGGAAAACATTCACGGAGAGTTTGATCCTGGCTCAGGACGAACGCTGGCGGCGTGCTTAACACATGCAAGTCGAACGATGAACCACTTCGGTGGGGATTAG